>CALDHF010000351.1 GCA_937941595.1 uncultured Acaryochloris sp.
CGCTGGCCACAGCCGTAGAGTTCATCCTGAAGACTTTGCTAATTTTGATTTGATTTTGGCCATGGATCAATCGAATTATCAAGATCTAAAAACGCTGAATACCGATCCACAGTACGACCATAAGATTCGGATGATGTGCGATTTCTGCACAGACCATACCGATACAGACGTACCTGACCCCTACTACGGCGGCTCTTCTGGTTTTGATTACGTGATTGATCTGCTACTTGATGCCTGTTCAGGTTTGCTGAGTCAGCTTCAGCAGTGATACGCCGTTAATGATCGGCTGGCGGGGTCAAGCCCACTAGATGATTTTCCATCGCAAACCGGACAATATCTGCCCGGTTGTTCGTTTCTGTTTTTTGCAATAATTTGCTGACATACTTTTCTATCGTCCGGGGACTGAGATGAAGCTGTTCCCCGATTTGGGCATTAGAGAGGCCATCCGTTAATAGCAACAGGACTTGTTGCTCGCGCTGAGTGAGTTCCAAGGCACTCACTAGGGCTGCATCAACGGACTCGCGACTGGGTATGGAATGCGAAACGGTCTGCAATTCAGTCTGGACAATCTGGGCTCGATCTAAGAGATTACGCACTACGGCTCCCAATTCTTCTAGATTAAAAGGTTTGGCCAAGTAGGAATCGCACCCAAGCTGATACCCTCGAATCCGTTCTTGGGTATGGGCACATTCCGTCAAAAAGATGACGGGCAGTAATCGAAAGGCAGGTTGTTGGCGGACGAGTCTGACTAACTCATAACCATCCATCTGTGGCATTCTTATATCAGTCACAAGCAGATGGGGACGGTATTGTTGCACCAGTTGCCAACCTTGTTTGCCGGTCCCCGCTGAAATCACCGTATAGCCCACGGCTTGTAGATAATCGGTGATCGCCAAGCGAATGCCCGGTTCGTCATCGACGATCAACACGGTTAAAGGCATATAAGGTCCAGTGCGCCTTGCAGGCATAGTCTTGCTTGTTTAGTTATAACAATCCCTTGACTCAATTCAGCTCCCCTTCATCAATTGCAAGTAATCGACTCCCTGTGAACCCCCCAACCTATTCTTTTGTGATTCCGATCTATAACGAAGAGGACAATATCGCCGAATTATATCGACGGTTGCAACAGCTGATCGCCGGCTTAGATGGCCCCGCTGAGATTATTTTGGTGGATGATGGCAGTTGCGATCGCACCCTCGTACTGACCCGTCAACTTCACACCGATGACCCCCAAGTTCGCTATCTGAGCTTAGCTCGCAACTTTGGCCATCAAATTGCTCTCACGGCCGGGCTACAGATGGCTGAGGGCCGAGCCATCATCGTCATGGATGCGGATTTACAAGATCCTCCCGAAGTCGTTCCCGAACTCATTGCTAAATGGCAACAGGGCTATCAGGTGGTCTATGCCCAACGCATCGCCCGCCAACGGGAAAGCCTGTGGAAACGGATCACCGCCTACGTGTTTTATCGATTTTTGCAGCAGTTATCAGACATTCACATTCCCACTGATACGGGTGATTTTTGCTTGATGGATCGGCAAGTCGTCGACTTGCTCAACAAAATGCCCGAGCGCAATCGCTATATTCGCGGCCTTCGGGCCTGGGTAGGCTTCCAACAGACCGCCATTACCTTACATCGTCCTCCCCGCTTTGCGGGGGAAGTGAAATACACCTTTCGGAAGTCTTTAACCCTAGCTTTAGGCAGCATCATGGCTTTTTCTAAAGTTCCCTTGCGCTTGGCAACCTATCTAGGCTTATTTTCCTCAGCATTAGCTGTGATAATGATGTTTTTAACCCTTTATTGGCGATTTTTCAATCCCTCTAGTCAGCTAATCGGCTACACCATGATTACCATGGCCATCTTCTTCCTAGGTGCCGTTCAATTGATTTGTTTGGGTATTTTAGGTGAGTATGTCGGCCAAATTTATGAAGAGATCAAAGGCCGCCCCCTCTATACCATCAAAGAAGTGGGACATCTGCCCCAGACTTCACATTTCCCCTCACCATAATCTTGACCTGAGGACGATAAATACTGACAATCCCCCTAGCGACTGAAGAGGTCGTTAGGGGGACGCTGCCAATTACTGTTTATATTGTGCGAGAGTCAAACTCTACTCCCGATCACCCGGCCAATGCTCTTCCTCTTCAGGAGGCTGGTCAGCAACGATGGGAGACAACCCCCCATCTTGGCTATCAGTAGCCACCAGAGCTGTCTTTTCCATATCGCTGGTAGGAGAACTCAAAAACGAACGCATGGCATTCGCGGTGCTTGCCAGCGCACTCACGAAGCTCAGAGACAATACCAAAATCACGACTTCTTTCATGCACTTAACCCTTTATAAACCACACTGAGAGATGGGTGCCAACATTTTGCCTGATCGATCTTGGTCAGATTCTAGAGGATTCTTTCTCAAACATCCAATGAATAGAGGCAAACTTAATGACGGCGATATCTCAGCAACTACAATTTTTGGAAGCATATCGAGATAGGATTGCAGACTTTCAATCACGATAGATTGTTCCCTATCTTCAGGATACCCATTTTCAATAGATCGGGCTAACTCCGAATTTGGATGGGCATAATTAGATACGTAATTTGACGCCCCGATAACGGTGATAACACAGCAGGCATCGTTGCCGAATTCATCTGTAACTGGACTTCTTGGGCACTCATCGCTTTCAGCCCGTCACTCAAATATTTGACATTAAAGGCAATATCTAAATCTTCTCCCGAGATTTGGGCCGACAACCGTTCTTCGCCCATCCCCAACTCAGGCGCTTCCGCAGAGAGGGCAACTTGCTGAGCCTCACTATCTAATTTCAGCCGGATAATATTGTTTTTACGGGCGGCCAACACCGCAATCCGATCCACACTACTTAGCAACATCTGCCGATCGACCGTGACCTGACGCTCAAACTGCTTCGGCACCAGTTGGGGATAGGCGGGGTATTGGCCTTCTAGCAACCGACAACTAAGGCGCTCTGTGCCTTGCTCACCGGTTAACTCAAAGATGGCTTGATTGGTATCAAATCTCAAAGCAACTTCGGCTCCCACTCGTCCTAACATTCGTTCCAGTTCCCGCAGGGCTTTGGCAGGCATGGTCATGGTCATCGGATCGGCAGTGACTAAATCGGGAAAATTTGCGATCGCAAGTCGATGCCCATCCGTCGTCGCAAACTCAAATCCAGATTCCGAGGTATTGAGGTGCAACCCCGTCAAAATTTGCTTACTTTCGTCAGTACTGGCAGCAAACAAGGTTGCCTGTAACCCTTCCAAAAAGATATCTGTTGGCAAATCCAAGGCTGGAATGTCGTCTAAGTTAGGTAATCCTGGAAATTCTTCAGCCGCTAATCCCTGCATTTGATAATGGCCTGAATCGTAGTTGAGTTCTACTGCCGTATCATCAGTTTTAATTTCAATTTCACAGCTGGGTAACCTAGAGACAATATCATTCAAAAATCGTGTCGGTAAGGTTAAAGAACCTGTCTCTTCAACACCTGCAGCAATCCAGACTTGAATCCCTAAGCTTAAATCAAATACGGTCAGACCCAGCCGATCCGGTTGAGCCGTCAGTAGAACATTGGCCAATACAGGATGAGTTGGATTTGAGGGCACCACCCGACTTAGTAGCGAGAGTTTTGAATTTAGATCAGTTTGCTGACAGACCAATTTCATAAATCTTCGGGGGTTCTCAATACACTCAACTCTCTGGGAGCAACATCGTAACATCATTGCCCTGTCCAGCAAAGTTGCCCAGTTTTTGGGTCAAAAATTGAGTCTCTCTATTCTCTTCTCTTTTAAATTTAAACAATAGTAGTAATAGTAGGGGCTGTGGAAAATGTGGAAAAGGTGACAAACTGAAGCTGTACCAAGGCTTTAAGGAATATCTAACCTGTGGAAAACCTGTGGAAAAGATCGGGCGGTTTTCCACAGGGTGTGGAGAAACATTTTTTTCTCCACATTATTCATAAGTTATCCACAATGTTTTACCAGAGTTTTCCACAGAAAAAACGCAGTTTTCC
>CALDHF010000352.1 GCA_937941595.1 uncultured Acaryochloris sp.
TTAGTACCTCATCAAAGTCATTACTTCAATAATCAAAAAATATTTTCAAAGCTATCAAGCTAGTCCCCTCAAGTCATTGATTCATAACAGAATCAACACTTACCAGCATTATCTTGAAGGTCTATGTATCTAGGAAAGACCGCTAAGAGCGCATAGAATACTTTTGCTCTACATGAGACAATCCTACATGAACTTTGTTCGTTTTTAAAACTTTTATATTTTTTCAATCCCAAGCCCTAAATACTCTTAAACTCAAGATAAAATACACCAATTAAAAATGAATTGTATTACACCAAAAAAACTGTACTCCTTACACAGAAAGAACTACATCGATCAAAGATTAACTAAGATTCAAAAAATAATGAAGCCTGAAAAGCATATTAAAGACAATAATGTAATCTAAATTACAATCACCATTCATCCAAATTATCATTCATTAACATGCCCTATTTGAGCTAAGCTCAAGATCAAAAACGAGCTTTCAAAAAAAGGCTGACTGACACTCAATCAAGGGTCAAGCTAAGAATTAGATTTACCAAAAATAGAATTGTCCCAAGACTGAAAGGTTTAGTCTTTACAAAGCTGACGTAAAGTTATTCCCTTTTATGGGCAGAGTTATTTTGAGTTAACGGCGAAAAATGATGTCCACCTATTTTGTGAAATTGATCCTAGTGATTTCTAATGCTTGGATGGACACAGTAGCTCATAAAGCTTTAAATCTTCCTCAAGATACGCCAGAGCTTCATCAAGATGATGATCTTACGCTGACAACTTTGACATCAAAGTATCGGTACTACTCTCGAACTACAGAGCTATGGGTTCATTCTGAACCGAAAGGTTTTGGACTCAATAGCGTGATATCACAGCCTCCATTTCAGGCCAAATAGATGGCGCCTTGCCGCAAAATCTCCCACGTTTGGCCCGTCCATTTAGCAACGGTGGACGGTACAGGTTCTACAGATTCTGGCTCAGGCCATTGGTCAGCAAGGGGTGTTAGCACTTGGGGAAAGTATGTTTGAATCTCCTTTAAAGTGGTTAAAGCAGGCTGACCGGAGTGATTGATACTCGTCGTGGCTAAGGGGCCGGTCTGTGCCAAAATCTGTTGGGCACAGATTGCATTGGGCACCCTGACGCCAATACTGGTGGGATTCAAGGGATTCATGACTCCAGGCACTTGGGGACTAGCAGGTAGAACTAAGGTTAAGGCACCTGGCCAATACTGATCGGCGAACTGTTGCCAACGCTGTTGGTCCTGAGGGCTGCCGTGGACAAAGGGCCAAATAGCGTTGGCATCCGCGCCCATCAGGATCAGGGGTTTATCGGCTTGTCGCTGTTTGGCGGCAAAGATTTTGGGAGCCTGATCGGGACGAACGGCGAGCGCCGGCACGGTATCTGTGGGAAAACTGATTAAGGAACCGGAGCGGGCAGCATCGACCAAGGCAGGAATCGAGAGTTGAGTCATGTCAAAGGCGCATTAGAATAAGACTTAGGGGGATTTTGCTTTCTGTATCATTACAGAATGACAGCTGAAATATTTTCTCATTCCCCTCCTCAAAAAGTCATGAATTCCAGCCCTGATGTCTTAATTATCGGTGGTGGTGCTATGGGTTTAGCAACCGCTGTCGAATTGGCGTGCCAGGGAGTGTCAGTGACTGTCCTCAGTCGCGATTTTCAGGAAGCAGCCGTCCATGCCGCCGCAGGTATGTTGGCCCCCCAAGCGGAGGGACTGCCCCCGGGTCCCATGCTGGATCTCTGTTTACGCAGTCGGGCGATCTATCCAGACTGGACACGCCAACTCACGGATCTGACGGGTTTAGAGACGGGCTATTGGCCCTGTGGGATTCTGGCACCTTGCTATGGGACTGTGCCGTCCAGGGAAGGGAAGGATGATAAGTGGTGCGATCGCAACACAATACGCCAACATCAGCCGGATCTCAGCCCCGATGTGGTGGGGGGCTGGTGGTTTCCCGAGGATGCTCAAGTCAATAACCAGCAATTGGCCCAGGTGTTACTGCAGGCCGCGCAAAAACAAGGAGTCACCCTAAAAGAAGGGGTGACCGTGACCGATTTAGAGATTGAAAATAACCAGATTCATCGAGTACAAACCAATGCTGGTCCTTGGCAAGCTCAAACCTATGTCTTAACGACTGGATCTTGGTCTCAACAGCTCTTACCCATTCCGGTGGTACCGCGCAAAGGTCAATTATTCTCGGTGCAGACGACGATCCAACCCTTGCGCCACGTTTTGTTCGGGCCGGATGCCTATATTGTACCCCGCCAAAACGGTCGGATTGTGGTGGGGGCTACGAGCGAAGATGTTGGCTTTGCAGCCTACAATACTCCAGCCGGAATTCAGTCTCTGTTGGCAGCGGCCATGCGCATCTATCCGCCGCTGGCTGATTTACCGTTAGAAGACTGCTGGTGGGGGTTTCGGCCTGCCACCCCCGATGAATGGCCAATTTTGGGAGAGAGTCCCTACAATAATTTGATTTTGGCAACAGGACATTATCGAAATGGGATTCTGTTGGCTCCAATGACAGCCCGTCTGATTTCTGAGCTAGTTTTGTCGGGGCAAGCCGATCCCTGTTTGGCCGATTTTAGCTGGCAACGCTTTCCTCAAGCTCAGCCTTCTTTAGGTCTCCCAGCGTTGGCCCACTCTTAAAACCACCAGAGTCCTAATGCGACAGCGACCCCTGTCAGGGTTAAGTTGTCGATATCGGGAATGGGTAAGGCTTCCACGAGGGTAGCAATAAACGCTATTGCAGCGACAATACCCACCGCTACCGTCAAGTCTAGATGAGGCTGGAGATAGTCTAAGCGATTAAACAAGCTCAGAAACCCAAAGGCAAATAGAAAGCTTCCCAGGAACATGGCTGCAGATCCCGCCCAGCTTTTATCGGTATTAAAGGGCAGTTTATGAATGCCCAACCGCCGACCCACAATATCAGCTAAGCCATCCCCACCACACATCATCATCAAGGCCAACATACCGATGGGGGAAGAGCGCCAAAAGACAATTGTGCAGGTGATAAACACTAACCCATAGTAGAGTGGCCCTTTGAGAATCTCTTTAGGGTTGCCTGTGCGGGTCATGGCTTGGACGGCATCTGGGTCTTGGATTAGCTCCATGCCAATGCCTATAAACTGGACTGTAATAGCCAGGGGAACCATCGCTGCAAAGTATCGGGCGGTTGGTTCAGGACTAAAAAAGGGCCAGCACAGTACAAATAAGGGGCCAGTGCCGATATGGATGATTTTGCGGCTCAGTTTTTGCTCTAGCCATCCTCGGGCAGCCAGGGTATCCATGAGTCGTAACCAGCTTAGGGCTAGCAGCAAGGTGATTACTGTAACGACACTATCCTGAAGCCAAGGATTGGCCGTAAGGCTTTCCCAAAACATCCGTATTTTCTCTCTGCTCTTCGGTATCAGTAGCTTACTCTGCTTGGGCTAATCGATTCTCTCCATCTAGGTCACAAGGTACTTTCAGAGCGCTGAATACTCATGCTTCTCAGCTTTCTCAGGGAACTCTTCTGTAACTTTCAGCAAGGTGGATGATTCCTCACAGTTTGTCCTAACTGAAGCCTCAGCTAGCCCTCGTACATTAAAGATATTGAAGTTGGAGACAGAAATCATGAACACCGCAATTAAAACCACCCGCAATACTATCGCTGCCATTGCAGTCATCACCCTGGGCTTCAGCAGTAACGCCTTCGCTGCAACTCAAACCGTGACCCGAGGCCCCAATGGAGCTGCTTCCATAGTTAAAAAGGTGCCTGTAGATGCTCAACTACAGCCTCAAACAGAACCCCATGCTGCTCTCAAGGTTGTGAACCGAGGTCCCAATTTTGCAGCCCATATCACTACTAAAGAGACCGCGCCAACCACTGCCGCAATCACACCTTCAAGCAATGTGATCACTCGTGGCCCCAATGGTGCAGCCTATCTTGCCAATTAAAGTCTTCCTTTGCACTGAGTAGGAACTGGGGTAGATCGAGTCGGGTCTACCCTTTTCTTTTGTCTGAAGTGTCTACATGACTTGGACGGTTACGAGCATCAAGCCCTGATTGATTAGAGTTTCAAAGTCTAAGCAGGCATCATCACCTCCAAGACCTGACTTTTCCTGCTAAGTCTTCCATCCTATAGTGTTTAGTACTTGTAGCCTCTAATCTCAGTCCGCTTTCGATAGGCTAATCGATTCTTTTAGTAGTGCAGCAACTCCACGAGACGGTCTTGTACTTGTGACCTTTGCTCATAACGCACTTGGGCAGTCATATCTAAATAAGCTAACTCTTCTTTTTGATAGTTAGGAAACTGGACCTCAACGGCTAAACCATCAACTCGATGACGATTAGAAACGGCTGCGGTGACGCTTCACGCAAAGGAAAAGGCCGGACATCTTCGATACCAATTGCAACTTCGGATTCTCCCCCTACTGTCTGTTGAGTACCGACTTTTTTATGCTCACTGGAATAAGCACATTGATCTGATTTTGTTCACGCATATTTGGCCTCTAGCGTTAAGCATCATCAGTGCGAGTGAGAGCTAAAAAAGAAGCAGTAGAAGTGTTTGCCGAGCATCCATGTGCATGCATTTGTTACGTTTAACTTAGCTACTTACTCCATAAATCGTGAAGCTCTGCGGAAAATAAATAGAACTGACTCTCTCTATCTTTGTGTTTTTGATCAGAGCATTGCCCTAAGTTGTTCTCCGCTGCACGTTCAAGAGGGAACCCATAGGCACCACAAGCATATCTTCCGATCCGACACCATGCACCAGAGGGTCCATGCCCGATCTACAAGCTAAAAGTTGACCATGCTTGGTACGCTACATTATCTGCGCTGCACGGTTGTAGTGACAGAGGCCGCATCACATGAATAGGCGTTGCACCCCGCCCCTCCTTTTTTTCAGTGCTACTAACTGTGACACATAGTTCGGGCTTTGCCTGCAAAGTCAGGTTGCCGTTAGGCTCCAATGAAAACTGTTGTGTATCTTTACTGTCACAGGTAGCCAGCTCAAGATTAGCACCGGCTTCAGTAGATGAAGCAGTCATACAAACATCGAAGTACGGTATCTTAAATTGTCCCTGTTCAATTAGCGAAGCATCAAAGCTTTGATCTTCTAGAAGATCTCCAGTGTAATCGTAGCAGGTGTGCGCTTGCAGTCCTTTGTCTAAGGGCGCTTTGGTACCGCGTCCACCAGCGATATCCAGGCAATAGCCTCGGGGTTCGTCAATGTCATCGTTCAGCTTAACTTCCACCAATTCTTTTACCGACTGGTTATTGTCTACCGATTCTTTTGCTGACTGGTTATTTTCTGCCGATTCTTCTGCCGACTGGTTATTTTCTACCGATTCTTTTGTGGACTGACACGCTGATGTCGTGCCGATAATTAGACCGCAAGTAATGACGCCCAAGATGACAAGTTTATTCACTAATAAACTCCTTCAGAAAGCTTAATTCCGTGATTATGATAGCGTTTTAGGCTGGGCAGTGTGAAAACCAAGCATGGTAAAAATAAATTGAAACTATGCACTTCGGAGTGACCATGGGTGATTTTGAGGGTGCACATTGAGTCGCCACCATAAGCTCCATGGACGTTGAAGTTACTGCTATCAAGATAATAGCGCCGTACTGATAATGAAAAAACACGGTAGGTGTGCATTGCAATTAAGGTGAACAGCGCACTGCAACCATAATCTCCACAGGCTAATCGATTCTCTCCATCTAGGTCGCAAGGTACTTTCAGAGCGCTGAATACTCATGCTTCTCAGCTTTCTCAGGGAACTCTTCTGTAACTTTCAGCAAGGTGGATGATTCCTCACAGTTTGTCCTAACTGA
>CALDHF010000353.1 GCA_937941595.1 uncultured Acaryochloris sp.
GAAGGTCCCTGAGAGGGCCACTCCCATACCTATGCACAACAGCAAGACCAAAATGAGAGCGATACGTTGATACAACCAAAGGGTTAGCTTGCGAAATCGCTGCAAATTAGACAAGCTCCAAACGAAACGGCCTATAGAGAGCAGAGACTATCCCCAACTAAGTAGTGGGATAAAACACCCGAATTAAAGCATCAAGCAAAATTATCTGTTAATACTCATCAATTATAAAGATCGATCTGCCCAGATAAACCGTTATTTGGGTAAATCAGAGTAAAACGTGGTCAAAGTTATTTCAATTAATTTTGTTCCAGCAATGAGAAATTTTGTAGGATACACCCCAAAAATGTTTGATGTAACAGTCCGATTCCAGAATTTTCCGCAGTCAGTTGAAGGTCCACCAAGTTAGGCTATAAGCTGTAGCAGCATCAGATAATTTGGAGAATAAATGGTAGTCAAACCTCGTCTCTTATCTAATGGCCCCCAGTCCCATCCATTCATCCCTTGGGTATCTCGCCCTTTCATGATGTTGATTGGGATATGGCTATTAGGAAGTGTTCTCCTGGGAGCAATCCCAATGAACAGTGCCGAGGCTCTGCCGATCAAAGGTTTCAACTACACCGAACCTGCAATTTATCAAGAAAAATCAGGATACAGTCTAGATGGCATTGGCAAAGTCTATCTGGGACGAGAGATTGCCCAGGTCATGGGGCATCAAGGCGCAGGTTGGCTAGAGCGCTCAGGCCGAGCCAGTAGTGAACAACCTCGACGGTTAGTAGAAGCCTTAGATCTAAAACCCACGGATGTAGTTGCTGACATTGGGGCCGGGACCGGCTACATGAGTTTTCGGATGACCCCTCTGCTATCAGACGGGAAAGTTTTAGCCGTCGATGTTCAACCAGAGATGGTGGAAATTCTCAACTATTTCAAAGCAGAACGAGGCGTCAACAATTTGGAAGCCGTGTTAGGCACCGAAACTAGCCCCAAACTCTCTGCTAATAGTGTTGATCTGGTGCTGATGGTCGATGCTTACCATGAGTTCACCTTCCCCTACGAAATGATGACTGCGGTGGTCAAAGCCCTCAAACCAGGGGGCAGAGTTGTCTTAGCCGAGTATCGAGCCGAAAATCCGCTGGTAATGATTAAGCCGTTGCACAAAATGACTCAAAAGCAGGTCCGCAAAGAAATGCAGAATGTGGGATTAGTCTGGAAAGAGACCAAAAACTTGCTACCACAGCAACACTTACTATTCTTTGAAGCAGCCCCTGCCGTCGCGAGTTAAAAGGTTACTGTTTTTGTAACCTCAACCTGTGCCAGAGGTGGGCTGTTCCTGATTCTCCCAGATGACGTCTTGAGGATCAGATGCCATGATGGGAGCATCAGTCAGGCAAGGCAAGGGACGAATTATGGGTGTTCAATTTCAGTCTGTGTTGATCTGCGTTGGTATGTTACTGGGAGCGCAGTCTGCACAAGCGCAAACAACTGCACCTAATACACCCATGACCACAGTTGTGAACAAGGATCAACCCGCAAATCAGGCCCTCAACTCTAGCCCATCTGCAACCATTGCCAAATTCCGAGATCAAGGCCCTGCAGGACTTCGTAAGTTTCTGGCTAACCACGGTCAGGAGTTACAATCTGCCGAGTTACCCACACCTGAACTCAGATCCCAACTCGATGCCTTATGCCAGCAACGAGACTGCCATGCCTCTCGGCTGTATTGGCATACCGATTTAGCCAAGGCTCAGGCAGCCGCGCAAGCGAGTAATAAACCGATACTGTCCCTCCGATTACTGGGGAATCTAGAGGATGAACTGAGCTGTGCCAATAGCCGATTTTTTCGGGTGGCCCTTTATCCCAATGCTCAGGTATCAAAATACTTACGGGATCGATTTGTCTTGCACTGGGAGTCCGTGCGACCCGCTCCAGTGATGACAATTGACTTCGGCGATGGCCGCAAGCTGAAGCGCACTGTGACTGGCAATAGCATTCACTATATTTTGGATGCTGAAGGTCGGCCTTTAGAAGCGTTGCCAGGTCTCTATGGTCCCCAAGCCTTTCTCCAGCACTTGCAGCGGGGTGAAGAGCTTTGGCAGCAGACGGCGACACTGAAGGCAAGCGAACGCCAAGAGCATCTTCGACACTATCATCGCCAACGGTTAAGGGAAATCCAAAAAAACTGGACACAAGATTTACAGAAAGCAGGCGTCCCAAATCTACCCGCTTTAGCCGCCCTGCCCAGTAATACGCCCTCTGCCGTGGATGCAGCCCCCATTGCTGTCGGCAAAGCGATGGTAGAAATCCCCTTGGTCTCTTCAACCCTGAGTCTCTCGACCTTGGTCAATCGCAACCGAACTCAGCTAGACGAGGCCACCCAACCTCAAACCTGGGGGAAAATCGCCCAATCCCATGCCAATCAAGCGCGGTTGGACAACCATAGCAAAGCTTTAATGCTGAGCAAAAATAGTGCCTACCAGGCAACGAACACGTTTGCAAAAACAGTTCAAAATTTCGAACGGGCGATGGCCATTGATACCGTTCGGAATGAGTATTTACTGCATTCTCGATTACACCAGTGGTTTGTGGAAGAGGCCCAAACTCGCGATATCACAACGCTGAATGAAAAAGTGTATGCTCAGTTATTCCTAACGCCGGATTCTGATCCGTGGTTGGGATTGGTGCCGACGGATATCTACAGCGCGATCGA
>CALDHF010000354.1 GCA_937941595.1 uncultured Acaryochloris sp.
ATCGGTCCAGGTGAGATCGCCTCTGGGCTTAAGTTCAGGAAAACCATGGGTTTGTAGGTAGTGGAGATAGGCTTGGGTGCGATCGCGCCCCCGTATCGTCTGCTGTTGACGCTTAGATTCAGAAATCCCTAACAACCCACCAAAGGGATAATCATTGCCACACCCCAAGGGGGCTGCGGGATCGGGAGGACCATCTCCTATCCCTAGAGGACTGGTTGCCCAATTCAAAACGGTGACATCTCCGACCTGCACCTTGTCCGTATTGGCGTGCCGTAGCAAACGCCGATACCGAAACATGCCGTCGGTATCGTAAAAAGCTTGATGCTGCCATTGCCCCTCTGTTTGGAACCAAAACACACTGGTGAAGTCCTGAGGACGCAGCCAAGGCTCAACATCATATCCAGGGGGGGCAGGCAAGGGAGAACAGGGGGAATCGCTGCGCTCGACAATGGCGCAAAAGGTAATGGCCTGCTGGCAGTTAGGTCTTGCTTCGAGCGGTAATGCTGCTTCATGGGTGTCCGAGCGAGCCTCCTGGCCGACCCGAGTGGGCAAATCTCCTAACTCCAGTAAATGCCCTAAATCCGTGGCTTCAATCGTAATCTGAGCCATCACCGTAAACCGATGTTGGGTTTGACTATCCACAAAACACATCCCGGTCAGTCGCCGATATTGTCCAGAGACCTCTTGCTTCAGCACCTGCACCGGATCGGACCAAGGGATTAGGGTGAGCAGCCCCTGATCTAAATAGTCTTGAATCCCTTGATTGAGACAGTTAGCCGCGACGGTTGGTGTCACCGATAGGTGACTCACCCAGCTGCCACCCGGATTAGGAATCACCTGATCAGTGACGGGTTGAGATTGGCGTTGACACTGCCGAAACTGTCGTTGCGTTCGGGATAAGGCAAACTCTTCGCTGTCTCTTAATTGCTGTGGGTCTCGCTGTTCTGGCGGAATTAGCTCATAGGGGGTCAATAGCTTGCCATCATCTGAAGCTGGTAGTCCTTGGGCCGTAAACTGCCCTCCCAAAACATGCTGAGGTTGCACCAGACAAACAGGTGTCTGTGATGCTAAGGCACCCAGAGCAGCCGAATAGGCAGCGGTTGACCCACCCACAATTAAGAGAGGGACTGTTAAAATCTGGCCATCCGTGGGCCGTAGAAAAAACTGTTCTTCGAGGATACCGTCGTTGGTCATTGGGGGTGCCTTGTGAAAAGAGATGCCCGATGCAATTGTCAGGGAATCTATAACCTAAATTTGAGGGTACAAAAACAATCTCAGCAATCTTGCAATTTAGCAGGACGATCAACCTCGAAAGCATCGATACATTTATTCATGAAACATAAATATTTCTTTAGTTAAGGAAACTTAAGTTTTAATTCTCAATAGTTTAAAAACTAGATTTTCTTTAGGATCAATACTTTTTGAAAAAATACCTCAAGTAATGCAGTCTTCAAATAGGCGCTCTGAAGGTTTCTGGCTATGCACTTCAGAACTTTTAAGAGGGCCTTGATTCCTAAGGCTTCATCAATGATTTTTTGGGCATGGAATTCTATCGACCTATCCCAACAAGTTCGACCCCGATCACCTTAAAAATGATGCTGCTAGAATAATGGCTGGTCAGACGGCGAAAGGGTTATATAGTCTGACGCTGCCTGACACAGTAACTTCTATTTAGCAAGTACGATTGATGAAATTTGAGGGTCGACAGGGCATCTTCAGATGCTCATGTATCTTTACCGCTCTCAGCCTATGCACAACGTAAATTTATTAACATTTTTGTTTTTTTATTTAACATTCCATTGATTCGAATCAACGGTTGGGCTTAGAGCTTTGTCGTTGTGTTCTGAATTAGGAAGACCGTTTGTGGGGATAAACTAATCGATCTCTTGACATGGGAAATATGACTGAATTTGCATACCTAATACCTGTTTTTCCGCTGATTGCCTTTGCAATCAATATTTTCTTTGGTCACCGGTTAGGTAGTTTCTCTGGATGGATTTCAGTCCTAACAAGTGTTGCCTCCGCTACCATTGCCTTACCCGCTGCTTGGGCTGTTGCCCAAGGCGGTCAGTTCTCCCATGATTGGCTATGGTTGACCTTAGGAAATTACGACCTCAACTTTGGCTATCTGCTAGATCCTTTATCGGCCACATTACTGTTTGTGGTCACGGTGATTGGCACCCTGATTCAGATCTATTCCATTGGCTATATGCACGGTGAGCAGTACTACCACCGCTTCTTTGCCTATGTGTCTCTGTTCATGGCAGCCATGTTGACCCTCGTAATTTCAAATAATTACGTGCAGTACTTTATGGCCTGGGAAGTCATGGGCTTATGCTCCTATCTCCTCATTGGCTTCTATTTTGAAAAAGATTCAGCTGCAAATGCTTCCCGGAAAGCCTTTTTGACCACCCGTGTAGGGGATGTCGGCTTTTTCCTGGGGATCATGACTTTATTTGTGACCGGTGGCACCCTCAGCTTTGTGGAGCTCCCCAATGCGGTGGAAACCGGTGCACCGCTCTTATGGCTAGCGGCACCCTTGATCTTTTGTGGCACAGTCGGCAAGTCAGCTCAGTTCCCGCTGCATGTCTGGTTGCCCGACGCCATGGAAGGCCCCACTCCGGTGAGCGCTCTGATCCATGCGGCAACAATGGTGGCAGCTGGAGTCTTTCTAGTCGCTCGTTCCTTTGTCTTGTTCACCAGCTTTCCCCTGGTCATGCCTTGGGTCATGGGGATTGGCACCGTGACCGCGTTTATGGCAGCTTATATTGCCTTAACGGCCACAGACATCAAGAAAGTCTTGGCGTTTTCCACCATTTCCCAGTTGGGATACATGGTAACGGCCATGGGTTTAGGCGGTATGACCGCAGGCACCTTTCACCTGATGACCCACGCCTTCTTTAAAGCGTTGTTGTTTTTAGGAGCAGGCAGTGTGATTCATGGTGCCCATGAGCAGGACATGCGCCAATTGGGTGGCCTGTTCGGGAAAATGAAGCAGACGGGCGCTACCTTTATCATTGCGTCCTTAGCAATTGCTGGGGTTCCGCCTCTGTCTGGATTCTGGTCTAAGGATGAGATCCTGCTGGAAGCTTATAAAGAAGGACATTTCTTGGTCTATGGCGTTTTACTGTTGACGGCCTTTATGACCGCCTTCTATATGTTTCGCGTCGTCTTTATGACCTTCTTTGGCAAACCCCGTAATCCTGATATTCATGCCCATGAATCGCCGGCTTTGATGACTGTGCCCCTTTGGTGTCTGGCCATTGGTGCCATCTTTGTTGGTATCCCCGGTTCACCATTTATGGATAACTGGTTCCAAGCCTTCATCTCCGGTGAGCATCATGCTGCCGCGATTGATTGGATGGTGATGGGATCTTCCATCGCAGCAGGTGTATTAGGGATTGGTTTGGCTGGGGTTTTGTATTTGGCTAAGCCTCAGTGGCCAGTTGCGATCGCAAATACGTTTCGCCCCCTTTACCTGTTATCAATTAACCAATTCTGGATTGATGATATCTATTCCGTTTTGATCCTCAATCCCTTCCAGACCCTGGCAGATCTCCTCTTCGGGTTTGATCGGCTAGTGATTGATGGCATCGTCAACGGCTCGGCCACGGCGATGCAAAAAATGAGTCAAATCCAACTCTGGATTGATCGCAACATCGTGGATGGCCTCGTCAACCTCACGGGCCGAGGCACCGTCTTTGGCGGCGATATTCTCAAACTGTTTCAAACGGGTTCTACCCAATTTTATTTACTGATTACTTGCGTTAGTGTTCTGATCTTCCTGTCGGTTGAGTTAACCTCAGGTTTCCAGGAACTTCCATTGCTCAGAGAGGAGTTTTATGGCATCTCATCTTTTATCCTTGATAATATTTTCCCCGCTCGTTGGGGTGGCACTCATCCTTTTGCTCCCTAAGGCTCAAGCGAGTCTATATAAGTGGATTTCTTTGGCCACAATGGGTCTGGTCTGTGCCCTCACCGTTGCTGCCTTTCTCCAATTTGATCCCAACCAAACTGGATTCCAACTGGTCGAACAGATTCTATGGATTCCCCAACTGAATGTTTATTACTTACTGGGAACGGATGGCATTAGCTTTCCGATGGTGGTTTTAACCGCTTTGATCTCCACCCTGGCTAGTATTGGTTCTTTCAGCATCAAAAAGCGTGAGAAGGAATATTATTGCCTTTATCTGTTCCTAGTTTCGGGCATGATGGGCACCTTCCTGGCCCTAGACATGATTCTGTTCTATGTCTTCTGGGAAGTGGTCTTGGTGCCCATGTACTTCTTGATTGGTATCTGGGGCGGGGCGAGGAAAGAATATGCAGCCATGAAATTCTTCCTCTATACCTTTGCAGGCAGCATCCTGATGCTGGTGGGGATTCTAGCGCTGTACTTCAACTCCGCTCCCCACACCTTCAACCTCATGGAATTGACAGCGAATGAGTTTGGCTTCGGGTTCCAAAAGATTGTCTTCCTGGCACTCTTTGTGGGATTTGCAGTTAAGGTCCCCACCTTTCCATTCCACACCTGGTTGCCCGATGCCCACGTGGAAGCTCCTACGCCCATCAGTGTGATTCTGGCAGGAGTATTGCTGAAGATGGGCACCTACGGATTTTTCCGGTTTAGCTTTCCAATTTTGCCAGAAGCAGCCAACTGGTTCCGGCCTTATCTCGCAATTTTGGCGGTGATTGGTATTGTCTATGG
>CALDHF010000355.1 GCA_937941595.1 uncultured Acaryochloris sp.
CTCAACGCAACCAGCCCACAGCACCTGACATTCAACCCGAAACCAGGAAACTCGAAGCACAACTCACCCGGGCGCAACTCCTCGCAACGATTACACAGCATATTCGTGACTCTCTGAACTTTGATGAAATTTTGTCCACAGCCGTTACTGAAGTTCGTCAAGTCTTACAAGCCGATCGAGCCCTCATTTTTCATCTCACCTCTAAGGGTCTGGGGTCGTCATTAAAGAATCTGTGGTACCAGAATACCCAGTGACATTAGAAATGCTCTTTCTGGATGAATGTTTCCCGGAGGAGTGTTACGAGTTTTACTGTCAGGGTAATCCCCGGAGTGTTTCAGATGTATTTAAAGATAAGTGGGCCGACTGCCTGGCAGAGTTTATGGAGCAGGTGGGGGTCAAAACAAAAATCGTTGCCCCCATTGTGCAGATGGATGACAAGAACCTGCCGAGGGTGTGGGGGCTGTTAATTGTCCATAGCTGTGCCTACTACCGTCAGTGGCAATCCAATGATGCTGAATTGCTGCAAAGTATCAGTAATCAGTTAGGAATTGCTCTCAAACAATCTGACCTCTACTCCCAGCTTCAAACCAGTGAAATACGCCTGCGCAACTCCTTCGAGAATGCGGTGAACGGCATGGCTATGCTGACGATGAACGGGCATTTTATGCAGGTGAACCCGGCTCTATGTCAACTTTTAGGATATTCGAAATCAGACCTACTCTCGTTAACCATTCAAGACCTGATCCAGCCACAAGAACTCGACCGTTCTCGTGATAGCGTTCAAGACTTAATTCGCGACCAGATTTCTAGTCTCCAAATTGAGAGTGAGTTACTCCATCAATCTGGCAAGACCCTATGGACCATTTGTAGTGCATCCGTTGTCCGCAATCCAGAAGGAGAGCCACTATATTTTGTCGTACAAGTCGTCGATATTTCTGAACGTCGGGCTCTAGAGCAGATGAAAAGTGAGTTTATCTCTAGTGTCAGCCATGAGTTGCGTACCCCTCTAACCTCTATTCATGGCTCCCTAGGACTGCTAGTGTCTGGGGCGCTTGATAATCAGCCTGAAACGCTCAAACAGATGATAGAAATTGCTGCAACTGAGTCAGGGCGACTGGTTCGACTAGTTAATGACATCTTGGATTTAGAACGCCTTGAATCCAATAAAATCACGTTGCATCGGCAGTGGTGCAATGCTGAAGCTCTGATGCAGAGAGTGGTTGATATTCTCAGGCTTACTGCTGATGACCGTGATATTCGCCTGATCATGACACCGACTGCTCAGCAAGTCTGGGCGGATGAAGATCGGATCATTCAGGTTCTTGTAAATTTGGTGAACAATGCGATTAAGTTTTCAAGTCCTGGTTCAACAATTGAGCTTAGTGTTCTCCCTCAGCATGACAATGCATCATTGCCATCACAGAGTAAACAGCAAGATACTCATGAGCATTCTCTTGATGGAGATAGTTCTTCTTCTCTACCGATCCTGTTTCAGGTCAAAGATAATGGCAAGGGAATTCCTGCAGATAAATTGGACATCATTTTTGATCAATTTCAACAAATCCATGGTTCTGACTCCCGTGAACAAGGAGGTGCAGGTCTGGGCTTAGCTATCTGTCGAAATATAGTGCAGCAGCATGGCGGCAACATTTGGGCGGAAAGCGAATTAGGCCAAGGTAGTACGTTTTACTTCACGCTCCCCGCCTCTGAAAGCAGGTAGTATCAGGTTAGCCACAAACACAAGACTTACTTGAGGACGTAAGATTTAATGTCACAAAAACATATCCTCCTGATTGACGATGAAGAGTACATCAGAACAGTAGTGAAGACTTGTTTGGTGAATTTAGGGGGTTGGGCTGTATCAATGGCTGAATCAGGTCAAGAAGGGCTATTAATCGCTAAGAAAGAGCATCCAGACGCGATTTTACTGGATTATATGATGCCGGGGATGAATGGAATCATGCTGCTTCGAGAGTTGAGGAAGGAAACCACAACCCGATCTATTCCGGTAGTCATGCTAACAGCAAGGGTACAGCCCTCGGATCAGGTTGAATATACCGAGCTAGATGTCTTAGGAGTCATTAGCAAGCCGTTTGAACCCCTAAATTTAACGACCCAGGTGGCTACAATGCTGGGTTGGCAGTCATAAATCTGCTAGCGAGGTTATAGCCTAATTGAATCTGGCCTAACTCGCCTCAATCCCTGGTGGTAATTGATCAGGACAATCAATGCGTAAGTCGCGATCTCCAAAAGGACCATCCACAAATCCACAGTGATGGGGTTGTGGACTATCTGGATACTGGTGGGGATGAAAAAATTGGCAGGTCAAACACATGCGCGTGACAGAGATATAGCCCTCGGCCTGCAATTTTTGAATAATTTTAATCAAACCCTTGAGGAAGACCTCTTGCTCCATTTCAGTCAGTTCATCGATGGCAGAGAGCAAAAAATCAGACCACTCTCCGACTTGCTCTGCCTGCTCTTGCCCCTTCGGCAATAATGTAATGGAAATGGCCCGAGCGTCATCCGGTGAGCGTTGCTTATCCACCAATCCTTTCTTTTTCAAAACAGTCACTGCATCACTTGCCGTTGGCGGTGTGATTCCCAAGACGTCAGCAACGTCTGACAACCGCACCCCCGTCGGACTGCGATCGTGCAACAGTGCCAAAATCTTGCCCTGGGTGGGTGAAAGGCCTTGCAGGCTAGCATCATGCCAGGCCTGACTTTTGAGAACCGTGCTAATCTTTTCCAACCCTATGCTTAAACGTTGGCGAAGGGGAACGTTTGTTGAATGGTAGGGATGATTAGACATGGAAGTCTGTCTGTCTTTATTTGCTGTCTCTACTGGATGCTCCTTAATTCTAGTGCGCCTTGGCCAAGAATCTAGATCCCTGGATTTGACAGAATGAAATCCCATGGATATTATTTAGGAGTCCTAAGATTAGGAGTCCTAAATAAACTCATATGTACACAACTTTCCAGCAGCATCTGCAATTAGATACACCTACCCTAGAGACTCTTCTTGCCCTTGATCTAGATACCTTTGTAGCCCTACCTGCAGTCAATGATTTGTTGGGGAGTTTAGATACAACCCTGCTTCGGGACACTTTGACTGATGCTGGACAAATTTTGGCTCAGCAATTGCCCCCGTTTTATGACTGGCTCAAGAGTGAATTAGGCGTTGAGAGGGTCCCTGATAGTCCCGACCATGCGACAAAATGGGTTGTTGGCTTCCTCAATAAAAAGGAAAGCCTCAATAATTTGGTAGAACTGCATCGGCCAGTGCCCAAGAAGGCGTTGGAGCGATCGATTCCTCGCTTGGTCTCAGCGTTTGATGGTGTTGTGGAAACCAATGTACGTCAGGAATGGCAAAAAGCTGTTGCTGCGCTTTGTTTGGTCTTGATGGTTGGAGCCGCCCCAACAACTTAATCTGTGAACTAAGACGCTGGAAGAGAACGCCTGAGAAGTCGGAAAGCTGCTCTTGAATTTAGTTTGTTTACCCGTATTAACGCGATAAGTGGGGAAACTGGATTTGAAAAGATGTTCCCGCTTCTCGATTGACCGCTATGGTGCCCGAAATCTGCCGAGTTAAGGTCTTCACCATCTGTAAGCCTAAGGTGCGGGTTTGTCCGATCTTCATCTTAGCCGGTAAGCCAATGCCATTGTCAGCAATGGTTAAGGTCAATGTTTGGTCAGAATGCTCAAGGATATTGATGGTTATTACCCCTGTTTGATGGTGGGGAAACGCATATTTGAGGGCATTGGAAACTAACTCATTGATAATTAGGCCACAGGGAACGGCCGTATCAATATCGAGGTAAATATTAGGGATAGCAACGTTAATTTGGGTAAGGCTAACTCTAGATCGGTAAGACCGCAAGAGATTGTTGGTGAGTTCTTTGACATAGCTTTCCAGACTGATTTTGGAGAGGTTTTTGGACTGATACAGATTCTCATGGACTAGAGCCATAGACTGAACGCGGTTTTGGCTCTCTTGCATTATTTCTGCTATCTGCAAGTCGCTAGTTTGGGTTTGTAAGCTCAGCAAGCTACAGATAACCTGCAAATTATTTTTGACACGATGATGAATCTCTTGTAGCATCACATTCTTTTCTGCTAGGGATTCCGAGAGTTTCTGTTCATTGAGTTTGCGAACACTCATGTCTTGGATTTGGGTAATGAAATAGAGGGGGCTACCATCCTCCTGGCGAACGAGGGAGGCACTGAGGGCAATCCATATTTCATGCCCTTGTTTATGGATATAGCGTTTTTCGGTGTGGTAGGTGTCAATCTCTCCGGCTAACAGTTGTTCGGCGGAGTGCACGTCTGTCGCTAAGTCCTCTGGATGGGTAATCTGATGGAAGGTCAGGGCCAGCATTTCTGCTTCTGAGTACCCCACAATGTCACATAATGCGGTGTTCACCTGTAGCCATTGGCCTACTGGGGAAATTAAGGCCATGCCAATCGCCGCTTTCTCAAACGCTAGGCGGAACCGCTCTTCGCTCTCGCAGAGGGCTGCTTCAATGCGGTTGCGTTCTGTGACATCTACGGATACGGCCAAGGTGCGAAGGATATCTCCGTCTGGATTTCGTTCTGCGATCGCAGAGAGCAATACATCAATCACCTCCCCCTGTTTAGTCACAAATTGATAGGGGACATCTTCACATATACCCATTTGAAAATAGTGGGGTAGAACCTCCGTACGAGCATAGTCTTGGGAGGCAGACGTTAAAAAATCAGTGGAGAATTGGCCAATGACTTCACTGCGCTCATAACCCATCTGAGCCAGCCACGTATTACTCACACTGATCAAGCGACCGTCTCGATCGATGGAGTGCAACATCACGGGAGTATTCTCATAAAGAGAGCGATACCGGGCTTCACTGTCCCGGTAAGCAGCCGTACTCAGCCTCACTCGATCTTCTAGTTCTTGGTTGAGTTGCTGGAGGGCCTCTTCGGCTCGTTTGCGATCGCTAATATTCTCAACCACCGCAATCAAATAGTCAGGCGCACCGGTAGGTGACGTGACCAGGGAAACCGTGACATTGCCCCAAAAGCGTGAACCATCTTGGCGACAATACTGTTTTTCTCGGGAAAAAGACGATAAGTCTCCCTGAATCAACCGTTGTATCTGTTGGTGGTCCAAAGCTTGATCGTCTGTAAGGGTGACGTCCAGAAATGATTTTTGCAACAGTTCTGCTGGAGCATACCCTAGCCACTCACAGAACCGCTGATTCGCAGCCCGAAACTGCCCTTGAAGGTCAACTTGAGCCATACCCACAGCAGCCTGTTCAAAAGTGGCTTGGAAGGAATTTCGATAAGTGAGGATCTCAACCGCATCCGCTTCAACCTGATTCTCTAGCTTGGCATTCAGGGTTTGCAGCAGTTGAACTTTTTCATTTTGAAGCTGATCAACTTGCTGCTGTAAGACTTCCAAAGTACTACATAGGTCTGATCCATTCAGAACTGCCAGCATACTGGATTGGGTGAGAATACCTTGGAGCGCTCCTTGAGCATCTATCACAACTAGACGTCGCACATTCAGTTTCTGCATCGTTTGCTGAGCTTGCCAAAGAGTATCTGTGAGGGTCATACACTCCAGGGGACAGCTCATAACAGATTCGGCTAAGAGGGCCCGAAAATTGAGTTCTAGCGTCTGAAATTGAACAATATCTCGTTCTGTAATAATGCCGATGGGACGTAAAACAATGGCTGAGTCTGGACCGTCAGGGTGAACAATCACGACACAGCTAATTTGATGAGTGGCCATCAACTGGGCAATGTCCATCACAGAGGTGGTGGCAGAGGCTGTGATGGGGCGGAGACTCATCACTTCACTGACGGTCCGCATTTTCAGCAACGTATTAGGTTGCAGAGACTTCCGTAACCCATCAGTTGTGATTACCCCAAGGACTTGACCAGAGTCGTTCAGGATCGGGAGATGACGAATACGATGTTGACGAAAGAGGGTGAGAACGGTAAACGCATCCCGGAGTTCAGAGGCTGGCTGCGTGATTAACGACCGGGTCATGACCTCGGCAATCTTCACGTTAGAGAAGTCGATATCTTGGGCACTCAACCGCACCACGTCTCGTTCTGTAAAAATCCCCAATAAGTCTTGTTCAACCACGATCAAGACATAGTTCGGACGTCGAGGAGGAGTCATCTCCTGCTCTTGAGTGCCAACGGCACAGGCTGTTGACCCTGCATTCATGCCCACCATGACCTCCCTCAAAAACGCATCGGGGGCAAAAACCAGGGGATTTTTGTCCATCGCTTGTTGTAGTGCTCCTACCCCAGAGAGGGAACAGGACAAGATCTCTTCACTGATCGAGATTGGATTCGTAATATTCGTCATTCGTGAATAGCCTTATCTCATTGCACTCAATTCAATGCCTTAGGAGAACACCGATAAGCAAAACTGGATCTGCGCCTCAATGATTTTTTTATAGAAGGGGTATTAGGTTAGATCTCTTCGCCGGGGGGCTGGGTATCTGATTCCGGTTGCGGGTCGACCCAAAAGGCTTGTTCTTGCACCAGGGCGTCTACCTGTTCACACGTTAACGGTCGGTAAAAGTAGTACCCTTGGCCATATTCACAGCCCAAACTTTTCACGGCTGCGAGCTGTTCGGCGGTTTCGATACCTTCTGCGATCGCACCCATCTTTAAGGTATGGGCTAGCACCACAATGGTCCGCACAATTTCCAACCGATCCGCATTGCAGTCTAGATATTGAATAAAAGAGCGATCAATTTTGAGGGTATCAATTTCATACTTATGCAAATAACTTAAGGACGAATAGCCCGTTCCAAAATCATCAATATGAATCCGAATCCCCAACGCTTTTAACTCCGATAAAATTTGAGCCGCAGACTCAGGATTCTCAATCAAGGCACTTTCCGTGACTTCTATCTTCAAATCAGTCGCAGCCAATCCAGTCTCTACCAGCATCTGGGTAACCCGTTGCACCACATCCGATCGATTGAAATGGCGACTGGATAAATTCACGCTCACGGCCAAAGTTTTGTCAGAGGGCAGCTGATCCTTCCACACTCGTAGCTGTTCGCAGGCCTGACGCATTGCCCACCAATCCAACTTCACAATCAGACCCGTTTCTTCGGCAATGGGGATAAACATCCCCGGTGGAATATTCCCTAAATTTGGGTGAGACCATCGGGTCAGGGCCTCAAACCCAACAATTTCTTGGGTCGATAGCGAAACAATGGGTTGGTAATGCAGGGTTAACTGCTGGTCCGTAATGGCTCGCCGTAAGTCATTCTCTAAAGTTAACTGCCCTTTGACTTGGGTATGCATCGCCTCATCAAACACGGCATAGCAGCCTTTGCCATTGGTCTTGGCTTGGTACATGGCAATATCGGCATCTCGGATCAACTCATCGGCCAGTTCATAGCGGGGATGGCCTTGAACAATGCCAATACTAGCCGAATTAAACAGATCATAATTGCCCAGATGGTAGGGGGCACCCAGTTCAGTATTAATCCGTTCTGCCAACATACAGGCACAATCAATATCCCCAACTTGCTCTAACAAAATGGCGAATTCATCTCCACCAAAGCGAGCCACGGTATCGCTGGGCCGGAGACATTGCTGTAGCCGCTGAGCAGTAGTAATCAGCAACTGATCGCCAACAGGATGACCCAAGCTATCATTAACCATCTTGAAGCGGTCTAAATCGACAAACAACACCGCGAATGGATGAACGGTATATCGCTTGTTCAGATCAAGTAAATGTTGAAGCCTATCTATAAACAATTCGCGATTGGGTAAATCCGTCAGTGAATCATAATAGGCATGACGAAAGAGTTGCTGATTGACCGCTAGCCGCTCAGTAATATCTCGAAAAACAATAACAGCACCATGATGCTGATTTTGATCATCGACGATGGGCACCGCACTATCATCAATGGGAATTTCTTGGCGGTTTTTGTTAATTAAGTAGGTATTCTCGGGCAAGACTACCCCAGTTTGGTCTCTTAAGACCTGTATCAATGGATTTTCTAAAACGTCTTTAGCTTGACCCGTCACCAAAGGCAGCACCTCACTTACATCTTTGCCGAGGGCATCTGTAGTTTGCCATTGGGTAATAGACTCAGCCACCCGATTCATATAGGTCACCGATCCGTGCTGATCGGTCGCCACAACAGCATCCCCAATACTCTCTAGGATGGTGTTTAGCCAAGTTTTTTGCTGTTTAACTTTTTGCTCAGAGCGATGTTTCTGGAGAGAAATTTCAATGTTCGTGCGGAGGTCAACAGTGTCAAAAGGTTTAAGGATATAGCCAAACGGTGAGACTAATTTGGCTCTGTCAAGGGTCTGTTGATCGGCAAAGGCAGTCAGAAAAATAATCGGAACATCAAATTGAGATGTGATACTAGCAGCAGCCTCAATCCCATCCATATTTCCTTTCAATCGAATATCCATTAAAACCAAATCTGGCTCTGAATCTAGAGCCAGTTGAATGGCATCGTCCCCTGTTTCCGCAACTCCAGCCACCTGATATCCCAACTCATGGAGGTGGTTCTCGATGTCAAGAGCAATCAGTCCCTCATCTTCTACTACCAAAATCTTGGCAGAAGCCACCAGGGTAGAACGTTCTTTTTGCGCGTGAAGAGACGACATAGATATACCCGCATTAATTTGAAAATTGAGGAAATTGAATTTGAAAAGACGTCCCTAACTCTCGATTAACCGTTAGGGTGCCCGAAATTTGTTGAGTTAACGTCTTCACCATCCGTAAACCCAAGGTGCGGGTTTGTTCGACATCAACCTCAACTGGTAACCCGACGCCATTATCAGCAACAGTCAAGGTGAATTTTTGGTCAATATTTGTATGCATCTGGATGGTGATATCCCCATCTTGATCGGGTGGAAACGCATATTTGAGGGCATTAGTCACTAGCTCATTGATGATCAAGCCACAAGGAACAGCGGTATCAATGTCTAGATGGATATTAGAAATAGCAACTTGGATTTGAGTGAGGCTAATTCTAGCCTGGTAGGACCGCAACAGATTATTGGTCAGTTCTTTGACATAGCTTTCCAAACTAATTTTCGAGAGATCTGGGGACTGATACAGATTTTCATGAACTAAGGCCATGGACTTGACGCGGTTTTG
>CALDHF010000356.1 GCA_937941595.1 uncultured Acaryochloris sp.
GAAGGCCAAACCCTACAGCACTTAACCATTCTGGCTTTTCAAGATCGGCAACTACGGACCCTGTGGACTGCTAAACAGGCGACGTGGAACGCCTCTCAACAGCAATGGATCTTGTCCCAAGGGACTCGTTATCGCCTTGACCCTGACTCTGGCCTGTACCAACAAATCAAGCCTTTTCGGCAGCAGGCCATCCAATCCATTAGTCCGACAGCACTAGCAATGATTTCGCGGGAACCCCTGAGTATTCTTGAGACACGGGCGGTGTTGGATCTCGCCCAGAACGCGGGAGACCAACAGAAAGTGCGAAAACTAAAGGTGCGGCTGCATTCCCTGATGGCTTTTCCCTGGATTGGCTTTGGCTTTGGTCTAATTGGTGCAGCTCTAGGCAGTCAAGCCAGTCAGAGAGGTGCTTCTCAAGGGTTTGGTTTGAGTATCATCCTCATTTTTGCCTACTATACCTTCTCCTTTATTTGCCAGACCCTAGGACACATCGGTACCCTGCCTCCTGGACTATCTGGCTGGTTGCCTATCATTACCCTGCTCTGGATGGGTGTCTATTTACTCCAACGAGCCAACGCCAGCCAGACCCATACCTAAAGGTCTGAGGGACAACAAGAGGGAAAGCGACTACGCCTGGAAAAAGGGGACCGGGTAAAACCGTGACACCCTCAATTCAATCAATAGGGTCTTAAGTCTCTAACACCAAAGGTTTGAAACCATGCTTGAGGGAAATCTGACCAATCTTATCCATTTTGGCAACGGTGATTTCGTTCCGTCCCCAGGAAAAGTTGGTATGAATTTGCTCAAACTCTAACAACATAGATTCAGCAAAGCAGGCAAACAACTGGCGATTGGGAATATTCATGTTGACGATATGCATGATCTTCCAATCAATATCCAGAGAATGCTCAACAATGCCACCGTTGAGGATATGGATATCGGGGTGCTGAATTTTGGTGCCTAAATTTTTAGGATACCCCCCATCAATCATCAGACAAGGATGCTTGAGGTTGTCTGCATCAATCTCAATGCCTTTGGGCATACTGGCGACCCAGACCACGATATCGGCAAGGGGAAGCGCTTCTTCAATGGACAGAATTTTGCCTCTGCCGAGTTCAGCCTGCAATTCTTGTAGACGGCCTTGGTGTCTGGCCACTAACAGCAACTCCGAGGTCTCCGTTTTGGCATCGAGCCATCGACAGACCGCACTGCCAATATCCCCTGTTGCCCCACAAACTGCGACAGTAGCGTTGGCGAGGTCAATGCCCAAGGCTTGCGCGCCCTGCTCGACCTGACGGCAAATAATATAGGCCGTATGGGTATTACCCGTTGTAAACCGCTGTAAATCGAGCTGAATATTACGGATTCTGGTGATGCGCTGTAAATTAAAGTTCTCAAAAATAATGGATGAGAAGCCACCTAGAGCCGTAATGTTGATGCCGTTTTTCTGGGCATGGGCCATGGCATTGACGATTTTGCGTGTCGCCGCTTTGATGCGTTTAGAGGCTAGCATCTCCGGCAAGAAACAAGACTCGACGTACTTACCGTGAATTGTTTGCCCTGTAATACTGGTGACAGTAATATCGTCAACAATTTGGGGCGGGGCCATACACCAGAAGTCTAAATCCTGGTCAGCATATTCTGGATATCCTAACTCTCGGGCAACAGACTGAGCATGCTGCAAGCTGGTTAGATGACCAATTAAACCAAACATATATATTTTAGAAGGGA
The DNA here is from genome assembly GCA_937941595.1 of uncultured Acaryochloris sp. Classification (GTDB taxonomy): domain Bacteria; phylum Cyanobacteriota; class Cyanobacteriia; order Thermosynechococcales; family Thermosynechococcaceae; genus Acaryochloris. Next base: position 1,732 of record CALDHF010000356.1, read on the forward strand.
GTAAGCATTGCTTTATTGAACAGGCTTACTGCGAACGTGTGAATACAGAGCAGCGACAATAGCGCCCAGCAATGTTACTTAATATTACAGTAAACCGTTATTTCGCACCAGAAAAAGACTTTTGAATGGGGTATGGCCCTGATGGTTGTCTATCATCGGTGCCCTCTGCCCCTAAATACGCGAAAACCAGGCCACTAGACCTGGTTTTGCGTTAGCTCTGAAGAAGATCTGCCTTCTACTGGATTCAGAAGCAGGCGTGATTAGGCAGAAACTAATCCGTAGGCAGACATGCGCATGATCTCGCCAGTGGAGAACCCAATATTGCTGAGGGCTTCACCATACTGAATCATGAAGTCTTCAACTAAGGCTTCTTTTTCCATACCTAAAACGGCTGCGTCACCGTCGACTTCATTGAGCATTCGCCAAATGATGGGTAGATTCCGACGATTGGCCTCTTGGATTTCTGCTTTGGCGTCATCAAAATGAGCTTTCAACCACTCTTCACCGTAGTTGAGGTGAGTGTATTCGTCTTTGACGACGGATTCGGTGATTTTGCGAGCAAAATCATCGGCCACAGGGATGTAGATGTTATAGGCTGCGATCGCAAAACACTCAATAATCAGGGACTGAATCACCAGACAGGTGGGTATTTTGTCTTCAGCAGCAGCGTCCTGGAAGTTTTTATGCAAGTCGGCAAAAAACTCACGGGCAAAGTCGATATCACAGGTGACTTTCAGGTTGCGACCACAGGCTTCAAAGCCTTTTTTGTGACGGGCTTCCATTTTGGCAAGGCGAACAAAGTCATCTTGGTGCTCAGGCAGCATCTCTCCAAGACGAATATAGTTTGAATGAGCTTCTTGCTCACCTTCAATCACGATGCCGTCGATACGACTGTAAGCATCCTTATAGGTGTCACTATAGAAGTCAATTTCTGGGATAGCCTGAGTTTGGGGCATCTCTATTTAATCTCCTGATACATTCCTTTTAACACTGCGTCAGCAATGATGATTTATTTTGAATTTTAAGACTATATAATTACGTTCTTTGTTTCAGTCTACTCTAACGAGTATTGCTTGGTTATGCCTACCTGATTATACTCAGTCTGAGTAAAATTGCTCAGGTTTGCTCGGAGTTGTGTGGGCACTAGCAATCGATAGTTTTACCCATCAGTCCCTGGTGAAGCCCACGTTTTCTCCGCTTTCCTAGGTCGGGAGACTCTAGCAATGGCTAACCCCCTCTTGGCGAGCAGCTTGTTCTACTGCAGAGGCTACTGCTGTCGCCACCCGTGGATCAAAGACGGACGGAATAATATGATCTCGATGTAATTCGTCACTGCCAACGAGGGCGGCAATGGCATAGGCCGCCTGCAGGTGCATGGTGGTGGTGATGGCTCCAGCACGACAGTTGAGGGCGCCGCGAAAAATCCCCGGAAAGGCCAAGACGTTATTGATTTGGTTGGGATAATCACTTCGTCCTGTGGCGATCACGGCAACGTCACTCTGGATCAGTTCCGGCTGGATTTCGGGGACGGGATTGGCCATGGCAAATACAATCCGATCGGAAGCCATGGTTTGGACCATTTCTGGGGTTAAGACCCCCGGTGCACTGACGCCTAGAAAGACATCTGCTCCGTTGAGGGCATCGGCTAAGGTGCCGGACTGCTCTACGGCAAAAGACTGTTTGGTTTTATTTAAGTCTGTGCGATCTTGGCTAACAATACCGGTGCGATCGCACAATCGAATCGTCTTCACACCTGCTTTTTGCAACAACTTGGCAATCGCTACGCCCGCTGCCCCAGCGCCGTTAATGACAATTTCAATTTCAGCAAAAGTTTTATCCACTAACTTCAGGGCATTGATTAACGCGGCCAGAACCACAATCGCAGTTCCATGCTGATCGTCATGAAAAACAGGAATATCCAGTTCTCGGCGCAACCGTTCTTCTACTTCAAAACAGCGGGGGGCACTAATATCTTCTAGATTAACGCCGCCAAAGACAGGAGCCATCCGCTTCACCGTCTCGACAATTTCATCTACATCTTGGGTGGCTAGGCACACTGGAAAGGCATTGATCTTGCCAAATTCTTGGAAGAGTAGGGCCTTACCTTCCATCACGGGCAATGCTGCTTCAGGACCAATATTGCCCAAACCCAATACGGCGCTTCCATCCGTGACCACAGCTACGGTATTGCTTTTAATGGTGTAGCGATACACCTGATCTTTCTCTTGGGCAATGGCGGTACAGATTCGGCCCACGCCGGGGGTATAGGCCATGGATAAATCATCCTGGCTATGGAGGGGTAGCTTGCTTTGGACGGTGATTTTGCCGCCGCGGTGACAATCAAAGGTGCGATCGGAAACGTCCAGCAAGGTAATTTGAGGTAATGCTTTTAAGGCATCGACGACCGTCTCTGCGTGTTCCGTACTGGAAGCATTAACGGTAATTTCGCGAGTTAGCGAGGTATGGGTACGTTCCAAAAGGTCAATATGTCCCAAACTGCCCCCAGCACTGCCAATGGCCTGAAGAACCCGTGCTAGCATCCCCGTTTGATTGGGCAACTTCAAGCGAATGGTCAGGCTAAAGCTAGAGTTGGGTGTCAGTTGAACCATATTGATGTCTACCGTGCGTCAGAATGATTGATTGCCAGCTACAGCTCCCAATTGTAATGGCATATAGCAAACTGAATAGTATTCCACTTTATTCATAGATTGAGAATAAATAAGATGTGATCCAAGAAATGTCGCGACATTGATCTCAGGCCCGCACTCTTTTTTTCTCTGAGAACAGCAATATTAGATCTATTTTTATAAGGTCATAATTTCAATTTCAGATCGACTTCTATTACTGCTGATAGATGTAAATGAATATCAAGATTTACCCATCCTGCAATATGGATCACTGAAGCCTGAAACAGCCCTGGCGTAAGCTTTATTAAGTTTAAGCAATTAGCAATTTTTCGAGGGCAATGATTCAGGATTTGCATAAAGATTTGTGCCATATCTGATGTTTCTAATAGCAACGAAACATCAACGATATTTTGCCGGTCTAAATTCTCAATGGGGAACCACTATGCCTATTTCTAAGACTCATCAGGATGAAAACACTGAGCAGTATTCGTACAATTACGATGCACTATGGAAAGT
>CALDHF010000357.1 GCA_937941595.1 uncultured Acaryochloris sp.
GCTATGAGGATGCGCACAGCCCTCAGCCCTGGACGAGGAATTACTTTAGCCATCGGGTAGATGCTCATGTCAGCGCTATTGATCTATATGTCATGGAGACAGGCTTTGTTAATAGACTAGGCCCTCGAAGGGTTAAGAGCCTAATCCACCATAGCGAACATCAGTTCTCCCGAGCAGGCTAATTTCCCCTCAACCTCAGCTCGGGTTGACATCATGGCAAACCGCTTCCGTTTTAGGGACAGTAGCTCAGCGGTGATCACTAGCTGATCTCCCGGCACTACCGAACGACGAATTCGGACTTTATCAATGCCTGTAAACACAAAGAGTTTTCCTGAAGGTAAGTCTGGTAATTGAGACAGGACAATACCACCGACCTGGGCCATGGCTTCGACGATTAACACCCCTGGCATTAAGGGGCGATCGGGGAAATGACCTTGGAAAAATTCTTCGTTGATCGTCACATTTTTGATGCCCACAGCCCGCTCAGATTCTTTGTATTCAATAATGCGATCGACTAATAAAAAAGGATAGCGATGGGGCAATAGTTTCTGAATCTCTTCAATCATGAAGGTGGTTGGGGTTTCGGTGGAAACATCAGCAGAATTGGAGTTGGACATAGCAAGCAGCTCTCTTCAATAGGTTGCATGGGCACGATGGTTGCCCCCTTCAATTCCCTATCCTGTGCTGAAGCTTCTTGGCAAAGCGAATATGGAGGGCGTGACTGGCTTTGTAAGCCACAAAGTGAGCTTGGGGCAGAACTCTTAACAAACTCAAGTCGCCGATCAAGTCCAGAAGTTTATGGCGAACCGGTTCGTTGGTGAATCGTAAGGGGGGATTTAGCCAGCTGTGTTGATCACAGACTAGCGCGTTTTCTAGACTACCACCTTTAATGAACCCCTTGGCTCGTAGGGCTTCCACGTCATGGGCACAGCCAAAGGTGCGAGCTGGAGCAATCTCTGAAACAAAGTCTTTGAGGCTAAAGCTGCCCCATTGTTCTCCAATCACAGTAGAGGGGAAATCAATGCCATAGCTGAAAAAAGTGTGGGGATGGGGCAGGGCCATCACAAACGCGCTCCCCTCTTGTTCAATGACGGGGTGATCCAAAATCCTAATCTGCCGTCGTTCCGATTGGGCTTGACACCCCACCTGCTGAATGGCCTCTACCCAGGCCCGGGCAGACCCATCCAAAATCGGCACCTCTGGCCCTTGCAACTGGATTTGAGTATTATCAATCCCCATACCTACCAGGGCTGCCAGCAGATGCTCAACGGTGTGTACCGATGCCCCCGTCTGTCTTAAGGTTGTTGATCGTTGGGTTTGGTGTACGGTCGAAAGCTGTGCTGCGACTCGCACAGGTCTCCCACTCTCCGTTTGCAGGAAATAGCGACCCTGATTGGGGGCCGCAGGAGCAATGGTGATCTGGCTAGTCTTGCCAGTGTGTAAACCAATGCCAGTGAGGGTAATGCTGTGGCATAAGGTCTGTTGATACGGAGCGGAAGCCGAAGATGGATCGGGGACCATCGCTAACACCCCATTAATTTAGCCTTAGCAAGTCCAGACCTCAGGTTCGCAGGCAGGTTTGCCAGGATGCAGGACTTAGAAACGCTGGCCAAAACCAAAGTGGAAGCGATTTTCACCCTCGTCATTGATGCCATAGTCTAACCGCACTGGTCCAATGGGTGTTTTCACCCGGAGACCCACCCCATAGCCAAATCCGATCCCTGGCTTGCCGCGGACAATCCCAGGGTTGCCAGGCACATTACTTTGGGTGCCCAAGTTACTGCCCACATCGAAGAAGAGGACACCCCCCACGCCGCCTAAGAAGTTTAGAAGGGGAAAGCGATATTCTGCCGTGGCTTGCATAAAACTCCGACCCGCACCTAAATCGCCTTCATCATAGCCGCGAACGGAGGAGGTGCCCCCTAGAGAAAATGCCTCATAGGGGGGTAAATCACCTAATATTGTTCCGGCTTGGACGTTGAAAGCCAAGGTTTGTGGCCCCTCCGTAAATTTAGTCAATTTCAAAGGAATGAAATAGCTGTAGCTGCCGCGCAGGCGAGTCAGGAGGATACTGCCAGCACCCACGGGCACCGATTGTTCAATACCAAAGCGAAGGGCCGACCCTTTGGTGGGTTCTGCGGGATTATCCCTTAAATCGCGGCCAATGCCCAATTGCACGGTTAAGAGGTCATCTTGGCCGGACCCACTAAAGCTCAAGTCATTCCCCAGCTCATCCACTGGAGAAATTGAGAAGTCACTGTCGCGAACAGAAATGCGCTGATACCGAAACCCAATGGATCCGGTCCAAGCTTTTGCAAGATTATCTAAATCTGTAGTGAAAGGGCGGTTGAAAACGCCGCTAATGCCTAGGCGGTTGACCCTGGGCGTATCTCCATTCGGTAGATTGATATCTGTGGGACCTTGATCTAATACCAAAGGCTGGGTGAGTCGATTAAAGATATTGACGCTATAGGAAGAATGGTTCGGATCGCCGGCAATCCAAGGATCCGTAAATCCCGCATCAAATAAGAATTCTCGGGTGCCTGCTTGGGCTTGAACGTTGAGGCGTTGGTTATTGCCGCCTAGGTTACTTTGAGTGAAGGACCCTGTCCCAAAGAAACCACTCCGAGAGCTAAAGCCTGCACCTGCCGAGAAGCTGGCGGTACTGCGTTCCTGCACATTGAGATTGACGACAACTTTCCGGGGATCCTGCCCGGGTTCCAAGGCCACTTTTACGTCCTCGAACAGACTCAAGCCAAAGATACGCTGCAAGTCTGTTTGCAGCTTGTTGCGGTTGAGGGGAGCACCCGGTTCTGTGCGCATTTCTCGGGTGATAATAAATTTTCGGGTTTTGCCTTTGGTGGGTTCACCGTCTTCATTGATATAGCGGATGGCGATGTCTTCAACCACCCCTTCTGCAACCTGTAGGGTGACGGTGCCATTAGGATCGACTTGGGGAACCCCCGTCACTTGGCCGAGGACATACCCTTCATCTTGATAGTATTTATTGACCCGAGTGACGCCAGCCTGTAAATCCCGCAGGTTCAGGATTTTACCGTACTGTGCTTTAAAGATCTCATCGACTTTTTCTTGGGTGAGGACTTGGTTCCCTGAGACTTGGACTGTTCGTAAGGTGGGGTTGGGCTGAACGAAGAAGGTTACCCTGACCCCCAAGGGAGTATCACTGGGTTCGGCCCGAACATTACTGAAAAAACCAGTGCCAAAGATAGCATTGATATCGGATTGAATTTGCGATCGCGTAGTCGTTTGCCCAGGTCGAGTACTAATGGCCTCATAGGCATTTATGGATAAATCTCCTTCCGCGCCTTCAACGACAACCTCAGAGACCAAGACTTCAGGTTCAGGGGCTGATGGCTCAGCGGTGGTCTCACCTGGGGCAGGTGTTGTGCCCGTTGGCGGTTGGGGAGGTGCGCCATCTACGGATTCTCCAGGCGGGAGGGTTTGAGTGGGAGGTGCTCCGGGTGACTCATTGCTGGGAACATCCCCACTAGGGACCGGTAATGTCGGTGCGGGGGCTGGCTCTCCAGTCGGTACATCTGTGGGAGATGGGGCAGGGGCTGTGAGTTCTTCCTCTAAGGTTTGAGGAGCGGTTGTAGGGGCAGCGGGAGTCGTCGATTCTGTAGGATTAGGCGTTGCGTCTGGGTCCGGTGCGTCTTCAGCTGCGGCGGGAGGCGTTGCTTCTGGGTCCGGTGTCTCTTCTGCGGTGGCTGGCGTATCAGAAGTCTCTTCTGAGTCTGGTGTGGTTTCTGTCTCTGCCGGAGCGTCTTGGGCATCCGGTTGGGACGGTAGAGGAAAAACGGGAACTGTGGGTGGAGGAGACGCCTCGTCTGTGGGTAACTGCGCTATTGCTGGCGTTGCAGAGGATGTAGGCTGCTGGATTTCCCCTTCAGATGCGGATTTTGCTGGCGTCAGAATTTCGCTGTGAGCAGGATGGGTCCCCCCCAGGACAGCCGCCATGATCACGGTTGCACCCAAGATTGGGGGTAAGCAGAGAATCCTGATCGGTTGAGATTGAGTCACTTCACACACCACACGCAGTTGAACAATAATGATTGGTCCGGTAATCCTTAAGAAAATCCAAAACAGGAAGTATTTTATCGCACCATGCTAGGGTGCGGATGTATTTTGTCCTAGAACCCTCTCCATAACGCGGGTATAAGCCGTATCCACTTCTCCCAAGTCTCGTCGAAAGCGATCCTTATCCATGACTCGGCGATCCGGGTCTGGTTCTGAGTTATCCCACAGTCGACAGGTATCGGGACTGATTTCATCCGCCAGCAATAGCTGCTGATCCGCAGTTATCCCAAATTCCAGCTTAAAGTCCACCAAGGTAATGCCACAGTTTTGGAAGAAAGCTATCAAAATCTGATTGATCCTCAAGGCCAACTGGTTGAGCTGTGCTAATCGTTCAGGGGTGGCTAGAGACAACAAAAAGATCCGATCCGGTGTCAATAAAGGATCCCCCAATGCGTCATCTTTGTAGTAGTAATCCACTAAGGGTTGAGCCAAAGGTCTTCCTAGATCCAATCCTGTTTGTTGACAGAGACTCCCGGCGGCAATGTTCCTGACCACGACTTCCAAAGGGATAATTTTTACAGTTCGGACTCGCATTTGGTCGGGAGCAGGCTGGTCTATGAAATGAGTGGCAACTCCTGCTGCTTCTAGCACTTTGAACAGATGGGTTGCGATCGCACAATTGATTCTGCCCTTATTCGTGATCGTGCCTCGTTTTTGGGCATTGAAGGCCGTGGCATCGTCTTTGTACTGAGCCAAGAGGATGTCAGGAGCATCGGTCTTGTAAATAATTTTGGCTTTCCCTTCATAGAGAACGTCACCAGTAGACATCACAGTCTCCTTTTGTGGCTGTTCCAGGCCGGATTAATGAGCTGCAAGAATTTTATGGGATCCGATCCCGGATCAACGGGTTAGGGGTGACACTTTATACAGATGGATCAGAAGGATTCAGAACAAATCTAGGGGAAAATGACCATAGATCTGATTCAGATTTTCATCCGCTGCTGATTGATAGGATACCAGGACGCCGCGATGTTCCCCGGTATAACTATCGGTATGGCAACTGCCTAAATTGGGATTGAACTTGATATAAGTGGGACCCTCGACAGGCTGCCAACTAGAAGGCATCTCGTATCCAAAGGCTTGAGCATAGGCTCGTAAGGCGGCGATGCCTTGGTCACAACTGGCGGCCAATATGCCAAACATCTGGTAGTCCGTCAGTTTAGCCAGGGCTAAAAGGGCTGCTTGGACAGGCTCTTTGTCCGCTGCGGTGGGTAAGGGTGGGGATTCGACGCCAGTAAAACGGTCAAGGGCTGCTTGTGACTGCTGGACGATTTCCAGGGGATTGGCTGGCATGATTGATCTCTCTCAAAGGGTTTAAAGCGGTTGGGGGGTGTTCTTAAGCCGGGATGCCGATGGAGGTCACCAAAGGCAGAAATTGGTCCACCCACTGGGCTTGACTGATGACTAAGGTGGGATAAGGAACCTGGCCGTAATCTTGACCCACCACTAGCGGAAAAATGGGGTCTGGGACCAAGGGCACCCACGCCCCCCCAGCAGCCTGAACAATGGGCCATACCCCAGCAATATCCCAAATCTTGGGCGTTGCTTCTACTGCCCCCAGGGTAATCCCTTGTGCCACGGTTAAGAGGTTATAGCTGGCGCAACCCAACATGCGCATTTTGCAAGGAAAGGGGTTTTGCAAGATCGATAAACTGCGGGCGCAGAAGCTGAACAATTGGTTGCCAGCGGGGGCTTCAGTGCGCGTTTGGATCGGGGTTTTGTTGCAATAGGCACCGTCTGCATGGTCTGGGGCTGACCAAAATCCATGGAATGTTTGATTTAAAGGGGGGATATGGATACAGCCAAATACGGGAACCCCTCGATAAATTAGCCCAAGGGAGATCCCCCAAATGGGAACCCCCCGAGCAAAGTTAGTGGTGCCATCAATGGGGTCAATAATCCAACACCAATCTTGGGCGGGAAAAATATGTTCGGCTTCTTCGCTCAAAACACCGTGGTCAGGAAAGGCGGTGGCAATGGCTTGCCTCAGAAACTGATCGGCCCATTGATCTGAAGTCGTGACTAAACTACCATCAGCTTTGGTGGTAGCTGGGGCTGTTCCACATTCAGTTAAGAGTCGTTCACCGACCTGCTGGGTAACGGTGTGGGAAAACGTAACGACGGACGTCCAAAACTTTTGCATCAAGTCCTCAAGATGTTGGTGATTAGACATCTACCGCACAGGTGAAAGCAACCGAGTCCGCAACTATTTGTTAGGGTGTTTCGTCAAACTTTAAATACCTGGCGGCTGTATAAAAACAATGATGCTATCTGAATTTTAATGCAGTAAGAGACGTCAACGGAGTGCAAGGCCATCGATATTCTCAGTTTGTTCTCTCTTTATCTATGCGAATGATGACTTTTTATTTACGGACGCTGTTTACCTTGGGTATGGGATTTGCGATCGCAAATCTGTCTCTCGTCTCCAGTCCCACACCTGCCGTTGCTAAGCCTGCAACCCCCACACGCCAGTCACAAACTGCTAACAAGGCCCTCTATCCCATCCGCCAGCAGGGCAAAATTGGTTATGTGAACTATCAAGGTAAGCCCATCATCTCCCCCCAGTTTGAGGATGGTCATGCTTTTGCCGAAGGACTGGCTGTTGCTCAGAAGGGAGAGAAATATGGCTACGTTAATCCCCAAGGCCAGTGGGTGATTAAACCCCAGTTTGAGCTAGCCGAAGATTTTTCGGAAGGGTTAGCCGCCGCCATGCTCAACGACAAATTGGGCTACATCAATCGTTCTGGCCAGTGGGTGATTCCTCCTAAGTTTTTTCTGGTGGGTCCGTTCTCCGACGGTCTGGCTCGTGTTCTGATCGGAAAAAAATACGGCTTTATTAACCGCAAGGGCCAGGTGGTGATTCCCGCTCAATTCAGCCTGGCCCATAACTTTTCAGGCGGTCTTGCCAAGGTCCAACGCCGGGGTCGGGTCGGGTTCATCGATAAAACGGGACAGACCGTGATTGCCCCCAAATTCTATGAGGCATCCCCCTTCCGAGACGGTCTAGCAGCCGTAGAGACGGAGCAGAAATGGGGCTATATCCAGACCAATGGCAAATTTGCCCATGCTGCTCGTTTTGATCGAGCCTGGGCCTTTAGTGAAGGATTGGGCTTAGTCCGCAAGGGGCTGAAATATGGCTTTATCAACCCAACTGGGAAATGGGTGATTCCGGCCCAGTTTGATCGAGCGGGCTCTTTTTCTGAAGGCAAAGCCTGGGTCACTGTAGGCAATAAACAAGGTTATATCGATAAAACCGGAACCGTGGTAATTTCGCCTCGCTTTGACGAAGCTAGCAACTTCAGGCAGGGATTAGCCTGGATCAAGACGGCAGGACAGGAAGGCTATATCAATCTTTCGGGTCAGGTTGTTTGGAAGAGTCCTTAGCCACACCCGTTCTTAGCAACTCACGGCCTCAGTTCTCAGTTCTCTCCAACGGCAATTGGGTCTCGCCTCGCGCCGCCTTAGGAGGGGGGCACTAACCCATAAATAAGGATGATTAAAGGGGGGGTAATCACAGCCATCAACAAACTTAAGGGGCCACCAACTCGCATAAAATCTAAGAACCGATAGCCCCCTGTGCCGTAAACCATCGTATTGGTTTGATAGCCAATCGGGGTCATAAAGCTATTGGATGCGGCAAAGGTAACGACAAACATAAAGGCAAAGGGGTTATAGCCCAATTCCTGAGCGACCTTAGCTGCAACGGGCAACAGCAAAATCACCGTGGCGTTATTGGATAGAATCTCAGTAACTAAGGCTGTTAAGACAAAAAATAGAGTGAGCAACCAATAACCCGATAAATTGCCGCCCACATCAATCAGCTGCTTGGCCAAAAACTCGGTTGCACCAGAATTCTCCATGGCAATGCCTAACGGAAAGAGACCCGCTAAGAGAAAGACCACATCCCAGCGTACGGCTCGATAGAGTTCCCCAGGCTTGAGACAGCCCGTTAATACCATCAAAACTACGCCAGATAAGGCTGTGACGGCAATGGGAAGCGGTGTTGTTGCTGCAACACTAACGACAAAGATACCGATTGCGATCGCAATCCAAGCTTTATTGCGGCGCAGATTTTCAATGTTTCGCTGTTCCATCACCAACAGCTCTTTACTGGTTTGCAAACCCACTAAACTTTGTTTGGGACCCTGAACCAAGAGTAAATCTCCAAATCGCAACGGGACTTTACCCATGCGTTCCCGGACCAACTCTTGCCCTCGCCGAATGGCCAACACCGTACAGTTATATCGTTGGCGGAAGCGCAGATCCTTGAGAGTGGATCCGATCAAATTAGAATCTGCCATCACCATGGCTTCGGCTGCTCCCTCCTCGCCAGCGCTGATCTCAGCCTGCCAAGATTTTTGACCAAACTGGACATCGGGCAAGATCTCTAACCCTTGGCCATCCCGAATTTTCAAAAGATCTTCTCGCCCCCCCCGCACCAGCAAGATATCTCCTGCCGATAGGGTTTTGTCGGCTAACGGTTGGGGGAAATGATTATCATCATGAATAATTTCGAGGATATCCACGTCATAAATGCGCTGAATCTGGCTAGAGCGAACGGTTTGCCCGACCAAGCTGGAGCGCGGCGTAATCACGACTTCACTGACATAGTCTTTGAGTCCGTAACCCTGGCTGAGGCTGTCAGAGGTCTTACGTTTGGGTAATAGACGATGGCCAATGGTGGCCATATAGACTAAGCCTGCAGCAAAGGTACACAAGCTTAACGTCGTAAATTGAAAAATATCAAAAGCACCATAGCCTAGCTCTTTCGAAAGGCCACTCGCTAAAACATTGGTCGAGGTCCCTAAAACCGTAATCATCCCCCCCAAAATCGTGATGTAGGACAGCGGAATCATCAGTTTTGAGACCGGGATGCGGCGCTGGCGACTCCAATTTTCCACCACGGGCAGAAACACAGACACAATCGCCACATTATTGATAATGGCCGTGAAGGGTCCAATCACTGCTCCCATCACCAACATGTGCCGAGCGGGTCGTTTTCCACCCCATTTCAGCAGGACTTCGCTGGCCATTTGAATGGCACCGGTGCGAGCAATGCCCGAACTGAGGATAAACATAGCCATAACCGTGATCGTGGCAGAATTGCTAAATCCAGACAGCCCTTCTTCAGGGGTTACTAGCCCCAAAAGCATTAACAGCACCATCACGCAAAGGGCTGTGATATCAGGGGGCAACCACTCAAATACAAAGCAGAGTAACATCAGCCCTGTCACCAAAAAGGTCAGAAAGATTGGCTCCATACAGGGGCGTCTACTCCAAAAACGACTGTGTTTTCCGGGTCCACATACTGCTCATCTGGCTACCCAAATAGATTGGGGATGTCTGCCGCAGGTCGTGTGTCTTGCAACTGCATCAGGTGAGAGGATAATAATCTCAATCATAATTACTACTATTGTGCTATCGTGCCGCTCAAGTCCTGAGCAGTTAGGCATTAGGATCCAATTTCTGGATTTTTTGTTGGCGTCTTCTCTGCAGAAACCAAGACTGCAATTGTTGACGACAGAGGGGTTCTTGAATGCCGGGGATCACGTTGAGCTTATGGAACGAACAGGGACTATCCGGCAGATTCAGCACTGTCCGCACCGCACCGGTTTTGGGGTCGCTGGCTCCATAAACTAACAAGCCCACTCGGGCCTGGATAATTGCCCCTGCACACATCGGACAAGGTTCTAGGGTCACGTACAGCGTGCAGTCATTCAGACGCCAGGAATGCATGACTTGGCTGGCTGCTCTCAAAGCCAGAATTTCTGCATGGGCAGTGGGGTCACCCTCTCGTTCTCGTCTATTTTCACCTTCAGCAATACAATTGCCTGCAGGTCCGACTACAATAGCACCGACCGGGACTTCTCCGACCGCACCGGCCTGTGCGGCTAAAACAATGGCTTTGTCCATCCACTGTTGATGGTCAGGGTAGCTTAAGGGGTCCACTCTTGATTTAATGAAACTATTGTTATTCTCTAGCCCACCATTATGCCCTTAATTAAAGTGCAAGCATCCGTTTCTACACCCAATCAAGGAGATGTGGAAACGTTGCTCAAACAGCTCTCGACGCAATTAGCTCAGCATTTAGGTAAGCCAGAATCCTATGTCATGACTGCTTTCGAGGCAAATACTCCCATGACTTTTGCGGGGACAACAGAGCCTGCCTGTTATGTAGAGATCAAAAGTGTGGGCACCATGAACAGTCCCCAAACTCAGGCTATGAGCCAGAATTTTTGTGAGCAGCTTGAAACTGCTTTGGGGGTACCCAAACAGCGCATTTATATTGAATTTGCCGATGCGAAGGGGATGATGTGGGGCTGGAACGGGTCCACTTTTGGCTAAGCTCTTCAAGCTGGCTGAATAATCTGTTTAGAGGTCATCAAGGTGTCTAGGCTAATGACGCCGGGGGCGAAGCTGTTGACTGGGCTCATGCTGAATGCCAGAGAGCCTCCAGGACCACTAGACCGCCGCATAAATTGGGGGCTGGTATTGACAAAAATATGGGCGCTATTAATCCCCTGAACAAACTGTTGACTGTCTTGATAAGAATCCGTGACCAAACAGTCTGCATGATGGCTACTATGTCGATTAATCCAGTTCAGGCCATCGGCTAAGTCATCAACGACCCGAAAAGCGACAATTTTTTGGAGATAGGGCTGTTGCCACTCTTCTTTCGTGGCCAAAATAAGTTCGGGGAATTCTGCTGCTAGGGTGGCATCCCCCCGGAGCTCGAACCCTTTTTCCTTGAGACTGCTCCACAATAGGGTTAAGCGAGATTGCTTAATGTTAGGCGTTAACAAGACTTTCTCAATCGCATTGACGGCATCAGGGGCTCCCTGATGACTATTGATAATCATGGATCGGGCCATCTCAGTACTGCCAGAATCAGACCAGAATAGATAGCAGTTCCCCATGACTGATGTCACGGTTGGCAGGGTAGATTGTTGAACCACTTGCTGGACCAAACTAGGGCGACCATAGGGAATAACCAAATCAATGGGTAACTCTCCGGAAACTAGATCCCCGATTGAAGGTGTGCGCTCGCAGGGGATTGATTGCACACAACTCTCGGGCAAATCAACTTTTTCTAACGCCGCCTGCAGTAATTCGGTCACCACTTGGTTAGAATGCTGAGTCTCTACCCCTCCCTTGAGCAACAGGGCATTGCCTGTTTTCCAGCACATTCCAGCTAGCAATAGGGCCAAATCAGGAAAGGCTTCGTAAATGAATGAAATCACGCCACGAGGGGTCGCTTGGGCATAGCCAGAGGCAACGATAAAAGCCGATGGCTGTGTCATCATCGCCAGCGGATCAGGCATCGCAGCCAGCCTGTTTAGCATTAGCCCCATAGTTTGTAAGCGTTCTGGAGCTAATTTCAGCCAGTTTAAAACACTGGCAGGGATTGCTAAATCACGACTGACTTCCAAGTCCATGGTATTTGCTTCTAGCAAATCATCTTGGCGATCTTGCAAAATTTGAGCTAAACATTGCAGTAACTGATTGCGCTGGAGATGAGGGAGTGTCGCTAATTTTTGTGAGGCGATGTGAGCCTGATGCACTGTGGTATTCAGGTCAAATCTTGGGGCAGCATCCATAGACAAAATACGTAGTTAGGGTCTGTAAAGAGACGACCAGAGTATGCAAATTAAGACAGCCATCATTAACACTATGCTGACTCGCAGCTTTATACTCAGGGCCAACGGCAAGACAGTCGGGAAACAGATGACAACAATAAGGCCAAAACATAGGGTCAGCAGCAAAAGATGCTTATAGAGCCTTCGGTTTTGATGACGAGAGAGACGCCAGCAGCGTCCCGTCCAGTACCAAGTTTTGGGAG
>CALDHF010000358.1 GCA_937941595.1 uncultured Acaryochloris sp.
GTGATTTTCAGGGGGATAAAATCCTCGGGGTTGAGCAAGTCTCAATTCGTGGGGATTTACTAGCTCTAGCCCTGTTTCTAATACAATGGCTTGGGATTTTGGCTGAGAGGGATGCTGTACCTGGGCATGAATCAATAAGCGATCGCAACGCAATTCCATTCGCATTCCTGATAAGGTCACCTCCTGGGATGAGTCTTGAGGCTGCCAATTCGGAAAGGGCCAGTCAGAGGGGGCACTCAGCTGTTGCTCGATCAAGGGCACCAGCCCTAGCTGCAAGGCTTCCTGGAACAAGGCTGAATCGGTAGATGCTTCTAGATCAGTCGCCGTGAGGGCTGCGTCTAAGGCAATCGGCAGTGGCTCCAGCAGCCGCATGGCCTTTCCCCGGATCACCTGGCGGAGGTTCGTCTTGATGTTTTCAGCGATCACCTGAGCTCGACTCAGATGGATGCCTTTATAGACGGCTTGGGAGGCGGACAAAAACACTTTGGGGATGTCACCTGAGAGGAGTTGGCGGTTGCCACTGTCGATTTGGAGCTGGAGATCTTGGATGGTATCGAGTTGCGATCGCAACCACAGTTTAATCGCTGGGGTCAGCACCCGCGAAATCAACCCCCGCTTCTGTTTAGAGGCCAGCTTATCCTCAGAATTCACCGCAGTCTCCAGTCTTAGCTCCGCTTTTGCTGCCAATAATTGAGGGCAGCAGAGGCCATCGTCATTACCCCTGTGACAATAGCAGATTCATGGACCTCAAATTGAGGGTGATGCAGAGGATGATTGACCTGATCGGGTAACCCTACCCCTAAGCGAAACATGGCTCCTGGGGCATGTTCAAGGTAGAGAGAAAAATCCTCTGCTCCTAAAGAGGGTTCCGTTAATACCCGGACATTTTCGCTTCCACAGATTGCCTGAGCAGAACTCTCAATCAGTTGGGTCAAACTGGCAGTATTCCGAACCGAAGGCACCCCCGCTTGATAGTCCACATGGTAACGAGCCCCATAAGGTTGGCAGACACTGGCCACAATCTCTTCGATCCACTGGGGCAGGTCGGCACGCGTCTCCGGATGCAGGGATCGCACCGTGCCTTTCATCTGGACCTGGTCAGCAATCACATTGGGGGCACGTCCTCCCGTCATTTGGCCAATGGTTAGGACCACGGGGCGGAGGGGATTATGGGTGCGGCTAATGGCTTGTTGCAGGGTCGTAATCACCTGAGCTGCAATCCATATAGCATCCACAGCTTCATGGGGGCGAGCGCCATGCCCTGCTTCACCCATAATTGTGATCTCTAAATTGTCCGCTGCTGCCGTTAGGGCCCCATAGCGGACGGCCACTGACCCCGCCGGAATACTGGGAAACACATGCACGGACAAAATGGCGTCAATATTTTCCATGGCCCCATCGGCGACCATCCATCCTGCCCCTTGGGCAATCTCCTCAGCAGGCTGAAACAGAAACCGGATATTGCCCCCCAGCTGATCCTGCAACTCCGAGAGCACCATTGCCGTGCCTAAGCCAACAGTAGTATGGACGTCATGACCACAAGCATGCATAATTCCGGGCTTCCGGGATGCAAAGTCTAGCTGGGTCATTTCTTGAATGGGCAACGCATCCATATCCGTACGAATGGCTAGCTGTCGAGGATCTGCCCCACCGCCGTTCAGTTCACCAATGACGCCAGTTTTGCCCACGCCTTCGCGCACATGCAGACCATAGGATGACAGAACGCCTGCCACGTAGGCGGAGGTCTGATACTCTTGACCACTTAATTCTGGATAGCTATGAAGATGACGCCGAATTTCAATCAGTCGAGGCGCTAGGGTTTCGGCAAGCTGTTTGATACGGGTCAACATGCAGATGATTTAGAGGGAAGTTTGAATATCCATTCCCCATGCTAGCTGCTGAGATTGGTTTGTGTAGATTTCTGCTACTTTTCCTTAGTATTGAACAATCGTATTAATCGAAAAATGCACTTGTTTTCTGATACTCAATTACTCGAAAATGGGCAGTCTAAGGACAGCAGGCAGATCACGCAACAAAGGATTAAAGAGCCCTAGATTTCGCAATCTTTATCCCAGTACTCCCTATTCTTATGACTTCTAATCCTGATCCAGAAGAAATACGACTTCGAAAACTAGAACCCCAATCATGAGAAACGTACGTGTGTTTAAGAGAGCTTGATGCTAGATTAGTGACCCTGCCCGGGATATAGAAGTAGTCACAGATGATATTCAGGTCAAATCACCTTCCCGACAGCAGCTGAATTTCCTGATGGCTAGCCCCCTCAGATCCCCTTGATTTTTCTCGCTAGGTAGAATTAAATATAGCTATTCAAACCAATTGACTGTCTGTCTGGTGTTCCCCTAGCCAAAAGTTTAAGATTGAAATAACCAGATAAACACTTGCACCTAGTCTGAAACCCAATTGATATTGACTTCTGTAGTGCCTTCTTTTATTCATTTCTATTAACAGTAACTCAGGCCCTCAAGTGACTGCTTTCCTCAGGAGACTTCGTAAGCTACTTTTGCGCAACCAAAACTCCCCTGATCCAGGTGGCTCTTTGGTTAAAATTTATGGTGACAATCTCAACACGCCTGATGCTCTGATCAATAGAGGCAATAAACGAGCTGCGAATGGCGATATGGAGGGCGCTCTCAGTGACTTTAATGAGGCGATCGCCCTCAACCCAACCAAAGCTACAGCTTTCTTCAATCGGGGCTTTCTCTACAACACTTCGGGGCAGTTTGAGGCTGCCATTCATGATTTTACAGACACGATAGATTTATTGCCTGATTACGATGAAGCCTATTTTCAACGGGGCAATAGTCATCGACAGTTAGGTGAGTTCCAGCGGTCTATTCAAGACTATAGCCAAGCCATTCGCCTTAATCCTTACTGTATTAAGGCTTACTACAAGCGGGCTGATAGCCGAGCCGACTTGGGCGACCATGTCGGTGCCCTCACGGACTACAGTCAAGTGGTTATGCGATTACCTAAGGATGCGAATGCCTATTGTCAGCGCGGTATTTTCCTCAGTCAAAGCGGTGAGTTAGCTAAAGCAGTAGAGGATTTTTCCGCAGCTATTGAGCATAATCCTCGATTGGCAGATGCTTACTTTCACCGCGGCTATTGTTTTGCCCAGTTGGGAGAGGCTGAGCAAGCAACCCAAGATTTTAGCGAAGCATTGCTCCACGATCCCAATCATCAAGCCGCTTATACCCGTGCTTATACCCTAGGTATGCTCAAAGAATCTTCCCCTGATGCTTTTGAGAGTTCTTTGGATAACGCCTCTTCACTCTCGCTGGATACTCTTACTCCCTTGGAAGAGAGTATGCCGATTTCGGTGGAGTCGGCTTTACTCACAGATGCAGAGATAGACGCGCAAGAACCGTCTGCTGCCATCACCGTTCCCCTAGAACCGACCTCTGTGGAAGGGTTGTTCGAGCGGGCCAATCATCGCATTCAACGAGGCGATCTTGGCGGTGCCATCACCGATTACACCAGAATTATTGAGCATGATCCTCAAAATAGTAATGCCTATTATCAACGGGGACGTAGTCTGGGCGCTTTAGGAGATACCGAAGCCGCCGTTGAAGATTTAAATCAAGCGATTCATTGGGCCCGGTTGAATTCCCTCGAACGTCTGCGTGATTTTAGTGGGGAATTATCGACAACCCTCGCAACCCTAAAGCAGGATTTGGCTGATTTTTCCTATACTAGCCCTTTCAACACTAAGAACCCTGCTCCTGAAACCCCTTTAGCAACGCTTGAGGAAGTCAATATTTCCCCCAGGGATTCCCAGGCAGATTCTCCTCAACAACCAGTGGACCCATCGCCTCCTGTTTCTAAGGGGTGTGAACACCATAAAGTAGATCAGCTAGAGCTGCCTATAGAGACTGGCATTGATCCGGTAGAAACGGACCTCATTACTCTTCAGCCGACTGGGTTAGTCTCTCCTCCTCCCCCAGCCGGGGGGTCTGCATTGTTCTCGAAATCTCAGACCTTGGAAAATGCGATCGCAGAACAGACTCGTGCCATTGAAAGGAATCCGCTAGATGCAGACGCTTTCTTCCATCGCGGCCAAAATCGGTCTTTGTCAGGGGATTTACAAGGTGCGATTGCAGACTATTCTCGCGTCATTCGCTTAGATCCGGATAATGGGGAAGCTTATGTCAAACGGGCCCGCTGTCGATCTGCCCTCGGAGATGATGCTGCTGCCCAAGAAGATCTAAACCATGCCATTCGTCACCAGCCCATTGGCCCTGCAAAAATACCGAATCGACCTCCCCCCCGGCCTTCCCAGGCCCCACCTCAGCCTCAGCCCTTGCCTCTGCAATCAGCTGTCGAAATCGATGATTCTGCTCTAGATGTGGCTTCTGTCTTTATCCGTGAGAACGAAATATTGCAATCCTCACAACCTCCAGCTTGCAACCATGAAGGGAATACGCCAGGGAATCAATTTTGTATCTATTGTGGTGACTCCTTAGACACCCTCTCCCGCTACAGCAGTGAGGTTGAAACATCACTGCCAATCTCAATGGTGAAACCCGCGGTCAGTAATAAAAAGCAACGATTGCAAGAAGCAGAGAAGCTTTACGACCAGGGCGTGCAGCGTTTTAGCGAGGGAGATCGACAAGGCAGCTTACAGTTTTTATCCGCTAGCCTCAAAGTTTTTCTTGAACAGCGAGAAATGCAGCGTTACCAGCAAGCCCTCAATTTGATGCAAGATGTCGCTCATGCCCTTAATGACGCTGGGGACGATCAAGTGGAATCCGACGATAGCCTCCTCCTTTAGAGACAACATCTAAGCTAAAATCCAAAAGCTCCCCCGTATTGGCTTTTGTGTCATCTATGCTGCAATCATGGCTACGTTGATTTTGTACAGTAAACCAGGATGTCACCTCTGTGAGGGGTTGCAAGAGAAACTGGAACAGATCCAAGATCCGCCCATTGAGCTAGAAATTCGCGATATTACGAGTCGCGATGACTGGTTTCAGGCGTATCAATATGAAGTTCCTGTGCTCTTGAAACGAGAGAATATGGTCACAGATCAGTGGGTAGAAACCTTACTTCCTCGTCCAGCTCCCCGCCTATCGGTTGAGCAATTGCAGCGATTTCTGCAAAAGTATTTGTAGTCTTTTTATCGACGTTTACGGTTTGGGCATGGTCAAATTACGCTCTCTATTAGCTGAACTCTCTGACAATCTAAGGGCGAACCCTGATCTGCCCGATCATCCAGCCTTTGAGAGCGATATTACGGGATTGACCACGAACTCCTTAGAGGTTCAACCTGGAAATTTATTTATTGGTATGCCTGGCACTCGGGTGGATGGCGGTAACTACTGGCAAAATGCCATGCAATCTGGAGCCGTGGCTGCCCTGGTTTCTGATCAAGTCGATTTAGCAGATCTGGGTCAGGCTTGTGTGATTCCCCTCAAGGATATGACCCAAGCCTGTGCCGAAGTTGCAGCCGCATTTTACGAGTATCCCAGCCAACGCTTAAAACTAGTGGGGATGACGGGCACCAACGGCAAGACCACGACAACCCACTTAATTGAGTATTTATTGACGGCTGCTCATTACCCCACAGCGTTATTTGGCACTCTCTATGCTCGTTGGCCCGGTCATCAGGTGACGGCGACTCACACGACACCTTTTGCAGTGGATCTGCAGCAGCAGCTGGCTGCTGCTGCAGCTGCCAACTGTGAGTGTGGGATTATGGAAGTCAGCTCCCATGCCCTGGCTCAGCAACGAGTCCTAGGTTGTGAGTTTTCAGTCGCGGTGTTTTCCAATCTGACCCAAGATCACCTGGATTATCACCAGAATATGGAAGATTATTTTGCTGCTAAGGCCCTACTATTTAGCTCTGACTATCTCAAAGGGCGGGCTGTGATTAATATCGATGACGCTTATGGTCAACGGCTTACACAGCAGTTAGCGTCTGAATGTTGGACCTACAGTATTGGTAATAGTTCTGCCGATCTGCACACAAGTGATTTGCGTTATGAAACCGCAGGGGTAAAGGGGCAACTGCACACGCCCCGAGGCAGTGTTGAGTTTTTCTCGCCGTTGGTGGGTCAGTTTAATGTCTCTAATCTCTTAGCCGCCGTGGGGGCAGCGTTAGAGTTGGGTCTCACCCTAGAACAAATTACTCCAGCTTTAGCGAAATTTCCTGGTGTCCCCGGTCGGATGCAGCAAATCGTTCTTTCTCCGGCTCAGGATATTAGCGTAATTGTCGATTATGCCCATACTCCCGATAGTCTAGAAAACCTCTTGAAGGCGGCCCGTCCGTTTGTGAAGGGGCAAATGGCCTGTGTATTTGGCTGTGGGGGTGATCGAGATCGCACGAAGAGACCGCTGATGGGAGAAATTGCTGCCCGTCTAGCGGATAAAGCCATTGTGACGTCTGATAATCCTCGGACTGAAGATCCGCAGAGGATTTTGCAGGATGTGGTGGCTGGGATTCCTGCTGGAGTGAATTCGGTGGTGGAGGCGGATCGGCGGGTGGCGATACAGACTGCGATCGCACAAGCAAAACCGGGTGATACTATCCTTATCGCTGGCAAAGGCCACGAAGACTACCAAATTCTAGGCACCGAAAAAATTCACTTTGACGATCGCGAAGAAGCCCAAGCCGCTTTATCCCAGCGGTATGGCTAATGTCTATTTCAATCTCACCCCTGGTTAGCTCATGTCATTGATGCTCAGGAACCATCCTTGATTTTAGGGGGGGAGCGCCAGGGATATTGAGTTGGATTAAACCTCATTTTTCTAGAGGTTCAACACTTACAAGTTGAGGTCACGGTCATACCCTGTGAGTTCGACATACCCCTTGCCGTTGATCTTTTGTTGCGATTGTACCCCGGCAATCTCGATCGCACCTTCCCAATACGTCGTAGAGAGAAGTAACTCTTGATTATTGATCATGGGT
>CALDHF010000359.1 GCA_937941595.1 uncultured Acaryochloris sp.
CGGTATGGCTAATATGATGACGGTTACCCAACGGTATGGTCCTTCTCCCAAAGGTTTGTTAGTTATCCCTTTATTGGGAGCCTGTTGCATGGATATTGCCAATGCAATTGTTATTCAGTTGTTTCTGATGCTTTCGACATAAACACATTTTGTTGCAGTCTTATTTGTGTCGATACATTACATAATATTTATTTTGTCTATTAATCTCGTAACATTACATAATATTCTGGGGGATCACTAGACTACCCCCAGTAGCCCACTCCTCAGGCCCTAACCCATGATTAGTAAAGACCTAGAGCGGCCACAGCAGTCTCTTGAGCAATTGCAGCGCACTGCTAACCAACAAACCCTAGAGTCTCTCTACGCACAATCTCCATCTGGCTCCACATCTCCTGCCTTACCTTTTGTTGCTCTCCTTGCTGCCGTTTGCATTTTGTCTTTTTCGGCAATTTTCACACGACTGAGCGAACAAGAGTTGAGTGCGAGTGCCACAATATTCAATCGATTTTGGATTGCATCTGTCACATTAGGCTTATGGAGTGGCTTTCAGCAGTTTCGGCAGCCTAATTCAGAACCAAACCACCAATCTCAAGCCTGGCAATGGCGGGATTTATTTTGGTTTCTATGTTTAGGCATTTTGATCTACGGTCGGGCAGGCACTTGGGCTTGGTCTTTAACCCAGACCAGTGTGGCCAATTCCAATTTGCTTCATAATATGACGCCTTTATTCGCCACTCTGGGTGGATGGCTCTTTTTAGGGCATCGGTTTAATCGCCAGTTTGTCATGGGGCTGGGACTAGCCATGATTGGGGTTATTGCCATTGGCATTGGTGATTTTCAGGTGGGCACCAGTGGTCTGATTGGGGATGGTGCGGCTTTGATGTCTGCGGTTTTCTATGCAGCGAATTTTTTAGTTATTGAACGACTGCGAGTGAAGTTTTCCACATCTACAATTATGCTTTGCTCGTGTGTTGTGACAGGCTTGTTGACACTGCCGATTGTACTCTTAGGAGGCAGCCAACTTTTTCCTACGTCCATATCAGTTTGGTTAGCTGTGATTGCTTTAGGAGTGATTAGTCAAGGCGTTGGTCAAGGATTACTGACTTACTGTCTGAAGCAATTTACTTCAGGATTTGTATCCATCTTTATGTTGTTGGAGCCTTTGATTACCGCTATTTTGGCCTGGAAATTTTTTGCAGAGCAGCTTAATTTACTCAACTGGCTGGCGTTTGGTGTGATCTTGTCTGGGCTATATTTAGCGACGATTAGCCGAGGGGCTGAGAAATCGGAGCTTGCCCACTAACTATCCTGCTAGCAGTTAGTAGATGCCAGGTTATATTTGGGTTAAAGAGTAGTCAGGTCAATTGTTCTAGCTATATTCGGTGTTAAGATCGGCCTAACGCTATGTAGGCAGTTGAATCACGCCCTATGCTATCTACTGAACCTAATATTCGCCAGTTTGAGCATCTGCCGACCACAATGGGACAAATCTTGTTGGTGGAAGATGAAGAAAATATTCGTGAAACCATAGCCCCTGCTCTACAGACTGAGGGATATCGGGTGATTACGGCTGCCGATGGTCAAACAGCCTTGGATGTGATTCAGCTTTTTAAGTCGCAGTCGCCCCAGACCTCATCTTTAGATTTGATCATTTTGGATATCATGCTTCCTGGCATTAATGGTATCGATCTCTGCCGATTTATCCGTCGTGAGGGATCGGCGGTGCCCGTTTTGATGTTGAGTGCAAAAGATACTGAAGCAGATCGCGTTGTTGGTCTAGAAGTTGGGGCCGATGACTATCTCACTAAACCTTTTGGCATGCGTGAGTTGGTGGCCCGCTGTCGAGCTTTGCTCCGGCGGCAACGATTAAACGTCACTGACTCTCAAGGCAGCTTACTCACTTGTCGAGACATTACCTTACATCCTGAAGAATGCCGGGTCACTGTTCGCGGGGAAGAGGTGAATCTTTCGCCGAAAGAATTTAGGATTTTAGAGTTGTTTATGAGCTATCCCCGCAGGGTTTGGCCCCGAGAACAGATTTTGGAGAAAATTTGGGGGCCAGATTATTTTGGAGATAGTAAAACAGTTGATGTTCATATTCGCTGGCTACGAGAAAAGATAGAAATCGATCCGAGCAACCCTGATTATTTGGTCACGATTAGGGGATTTGGTTATCGATTTGGTTGAACTCAGGTTCTTGACTTGAGGATACAATCTCTCAATTACCGGAGTGTTCTGTGGAATTGCTGTGGTTCTTCGTTGGGTTAGGCCTGGGGTTATGCCTATTGGGGTGGTCTGCTCGTAATTTCAATCGCAAACTGGAAGAAGTCATGAGCACTCTGCCTCATGAACAGTATCAATCGGCTCTATCTCCCCTGAGTCGATTAACCCGAATTACTCAAGACTCCCAGCACGAATTAAAAATCCTGGAACAGCAGATTCTAGGATGGCAAGATATTTTGTCTCACTCTCCCATGGGCTATTTACAAGTGACTGGGATAGACAATTTATATTGGATTAACCAACGTGCCTGTGACCTACTCAACATTCGTAACCGATCTTGGGAAGTCCTCCCTAATCGCTTGCTATTGGAAGTGGTGCGGTCTATTGAGTTGGATCAATTGATTGCTCGAGTGCGTAATGACCAACAAGAGCATCAGACGGATTGGACTCTGCATTTGTCTGATTGGTCTCAGGAACTTCCCCTGAGGGCTTATGGGATGCCTTTGTCAAATGGTCATGTGGGCGTTTTTTTGGAAGATCGACGGGAAGCGAAAAATCTGGCCGATGATCGGGATCGCTGGACTTCGGATGTTGCCCATGAACTTAAAACGCCTTTGACCTCGATTCGGCTAATGGCAGAAACCCTAGAGAGTCAGGTGGGTCTGCAGCATCGGCCTCGTATTGGACGGTTGCTGCAAGAAGTGATTCGATTAAGCGATTTAGTGAAAGATCTATTAGAACTGAGCCGCATCACGTTCAATCAAGCCCAAACCCTTAAGTTGGAAGCAGTGAATGTTCCTAGTCTGATTCATAAGGCTTGGCTTAATTTAGAACCGTTGGCACAACAGCGGAATCTGTCACTGTTCTATCAGGGGCTAGAAGAGTTCACTTTAGCAGTGGACAATAATAGACTATATCGAGTTTTCTTAAATCTCCTCGATAATGCAATTAAACACAGTCCTATTGATCAACCGATTATGGTGCAGGTTGAGGTTACTTCTGATGCTCCATCCACCGTAGCAGCTTCATCGGTCCAGTGGTTGTGTATCGATATCTTCGATACCGGGATTGGTTTCCCCGCAGAAGCACTTCCCCATGTGTTCAAACGCTTCTATCGATCAGATCCATCGAGGGTAAGGGCGACGGTTCCTTTATCAGGTGATGATCTGGTTGATCTAAGTCCTGTGTCTTTCTTGCAGCAGAATCAACTTTCGTTGCTGAATCCTATCCAGGAGTATGGGAGTAGTCCAGATCAGGCCCTCTCAATTCCCCTTAGTCCGAGTTCGGGTGGGAGTGGTTTAGGACTTGCGATCGCACAGCAAATCGTTCTAGCCCATGGGGGTTCTATTCGAGCTCGAAACCATCCCCAGACAGGTGGAGCTTGGTTACAGATTCTGCTGCCTTGTCTCAATTCATAAGAAGATATATGGTTGTGTCACAAATAATGGCTATGCCGCAACAATAAGGTCTGAGCAGAGAACCAATGTTACTCTGAAAGGCCGTGATTCTTGTCTCTCCCGTCAATGAAAACTACCGACTTATTCAAATGGCGTCATTTTATCCTGAAATTATCCTACTTAATGTCCGTTGGTATTGCCTCAGCTATCGGGACTTGGAAGAGATGATGCTAGAGCGAGGATTAGAGGTTGATCACAGCACCATCAATGGAAGCATAAATAGTCGTCCCTGAAGAATTGGAGTTCATTTGCACTGCTAAGCATAAATTACCTGAGCTTCCTCAAAGAATCTCACCAGTTTTCTCAAGTTAAACCTACATCCAGCCAGCAGAGCATGCATGCGGTCGCCATCCTTGCCCTGTAGGTAAATGGTATGAGTTTACGCTTGAGTGACCTTGTGTATTTCCTCAATCCCGCCACAAACACGTCTATTCCATCGGGGTGATAGACCTTATACCAATTACCCTTCAAGATGATCTTTATTTAGCTGTCAAAATACTGTAAACACGTCGGCTCGAAAAATCAAGCAGTTCATTCCCACATAAAATTGGTGTTACCTCGAATTCCTTTATCGACATAGACTTGCTTAGGTGTGATAGCAGTGAGTGTATGAGTTTGCGTGAGAGCTTTGTGCAACGTGGCCCCATTATAGGGATTGCCATTGACTGCATTAATCCCGATAATCCAATTGTTCATAGCCGTCGTCACCAGGACAACCTTTCACCCAAACTCATAGCGTTTGTGGACCTTGCCTTTAGCAATGCACTCAACTTCAGGAGCATGAAAGCTGTAAAGCTTCTTTTAAGGAATAGAATGACCTTTTTCTTTACCCAATCAATCTATTCCCGATTTATTTCCTTAACCCAGATCTTTAGGCCGCTAACCTTCCGGTTACTGTTGGCTTAGGGATTAAACATACTGAACCGTACTACTATCATCAAGTTCGAAGTTGGAAGTTCCTTGCACAATGGCAATGATTTCGTCATTAGACCCCCCTTGATAGGTGATGGCAGTGCCACTTGGTAGACCCTGTGAAGCAGCCCCTAGCGAGTAATCACTAGCCTCGCCTTTGAGTTGCAGCATATCTCCTTCAGTCGGGTCAAAGTC
>CALDHF010000360.1 GCA_937941595.1 uncultured Acaryochloris sp.
CCGTATCCTAGAATCCAAATTTCACAACAACCCGCTGCCATCACAAACGGTTAAACTATCACCCATTGCCATAACGGAGTTCATTATCGATCGCGTCAATAAGAGCTCTAGTCTTTGGCAACAAACTGACTATATGTGTGATTTACTAACTATCTCAGAGGATAACCAGGAAGCCAACTATTATGATGAATTGACCAAAGACTATATTCATGAAAGTAAACTAGGCCAGCATACCCATTTCTATACTATTTCTCTGGAATTTGGAGAATCAGTTGCAGATGTGCCAGACCCGTTTGCTATTCATAGGGTGCACAAAGAAGATGCCTTTAACTCTTCACATAGTGAATTTATCCATCCAGTCATCCGTCGTTTTCATGGGAGTACTCTGATTGCAGAACATCATGTTATCGAAGATCTTGCCAGTGAATGGAAGGAAGAGGTTCATGTACAACCACTCCTGCAGTTTATGACTGAGCAATTAGCCCAGCCTCAACCCATTGGTAGCCATCTTCTTCAGGCTGGACTGTTAACCTCAGAACAACTTGATGCTGCATTATCAGAACAAGAAATGCAAGCTTCTGTTCGATTAGGCGAAGTGATCCAGAATCATGGTTGGGTCAAAGAACGCACTATTCAGTTTATGGTGGACAGAGTCAATAAAAATGTAGAGGATAGTCAAGCGCTTGCAGCCTATGCTCAACTCGGCAGCTATCTAGTTGAAGCAGGGTTAATTACACAGACACAAGTTGACCAAGCTTTAGAAGAACAGCAAACTTCCAATAAAAGTATAGGAGAAATCTTAGTGAGTCATGGTTGGGTAACCTCCCAAACCATTGAATACATGATGAAATATGTCACCATAACAGAGCCCTCCTCAGAGCCTGAAGTTGCTATTCTCAACTAGGTGAATTAAATACTTTTCCTTGAATGATAGTCTCTCCTCTAATGTATTTTGGAGGAGAGTTTCTTGTTCAGGACTTGAGATAGGTATAGCTTCTGAGACTCCGTTCGTAATTCTTTAGGAGCAGTTGGGCTTCTGGTAATGTGATGTGCTGCTTTTGCAATGCCACTTCAGACTGCTTCCGAATTTCCTCGATCAGATCATCAGCGTCATACTGGACATATTCCAGTACTTCCGTCACCGTGTCGCCTTTGACCACATGGGCAATGTGATAGCCCATGGGCGTTAGATCAATATGCACGACGTTAGTATCACCAAACAAATTATGGAGATTCCCCATCACCTCTTGGTAAGCTCCATTTAAAAACATCCCTAAGTAGTAGGGTTTATTGGCAGTCAGAGTATGCAACTCTAGGATTGGCTTAGTCTCTCGTGAATGAATGAATTGATCAATTTTGCCATCACTATCACAAGTCAGATCAACGAGGGTTCCTCGCTGTGTTGGTTCCTCTTCTAAACGATGAATGGGCATAATCGGGAAAAGCTGGTTAATGGCCCATGTATCAGGGGCAGACTGAAACACCGAAAGATTTGTGTAATAAAGCGAAGCCATGCGCCGTTCAAGATCCTCCAGATCAACGGCAGCATTATCATCTTGTCGTGCGATCGTTAAAATTTTGGTACAGCAAGCCCCACATAGCCGTTCAACCTTGGCTCGTTCCTGCAAGCTGAGATAGCCAAATCCAAATAAACTGACGGCCTCTTCTTTAAACTGAAGGGCATCGTGATAGGCTTCCTGATAATTCTCGGTATCAATAGTTTGATAGGTTTCCCAGAGATTGCGGATAATTAGATGTTCATCCGCTTGAGCTGGCTCCGGTGTTAGATCCAGGGTTTCACTACTGCCGAGGACATTCATAATCAGCACAGATTGATGAGAAGCAATCGCTCGTCCGCTTTCACTCACCAACGTAGGTACAGGGAGATCCGCTTCGGCACAAGCTTCTTTCACTTCTGCCACTACATCATTGGCGTAATTCTGCATGTTGTAGTTTTTGGAGGCGGCCGAATTACTTTTGGAGCCATCATAATCAACACCTAAACCACCACCCACATCTAAAAACTGCATCTTTGCGCCGAGGCGAGCCAGTTCAACATAGATTTGACTGGCTTCGCGCAGGGCATCTTTGATAACGCTAATGGCTGAGATTTGGGAACCGATGTGGAAATGAAGAAGCTGTAAGGAGTCAAGCAAATCTGCATTGCGCAATTTTTCTACGGCAACTACCACTTCTGGGATGGCTAGACCAAATTTGGCGCGATCGCCCGCACTACCTCCCCACCGACCAATGCCTTTGGCACTGAGCTTGGCACGGACGCCTAGAATCGGCTGAATCTGGAGACGATGACTGGCTTCGATGACCAACTCTACTTCATCCAGTTGTTCTATGACGATAATCGCCTGATGCCCCAGTCGCTGAGCCAGCATGGCGGTTTCTACATATTCCAGATCTTTGTAGCCATTGCAAATGAGCAAGGAGCCAGGGGTATTGAGGGAGGCGATGGCGATCAGTAATTCCGGTTTAGATCCGGCCTCTAGACCAAATTGATGGGGTTGGCCAAAGCGAACCAGATCTTCAACCAGATGTCGCTGTTGGTTGCACTTGACGGGAAAAACGCCTTTGTAGCGACCAGGATAGCTATAGCGTGCGATCGCTTTTGCGAAACAAGCATTCAACCGCTCAATCCGATCCGCCAAAATATCCGAAAACCTGATTAGTAAAGGGGCATGGATATCGCGTTGATGAAGTGACTGCACCAACTCATAGAGGTCTAAGGAGCCTCCTCGATCAGCTTTGGGCGATACGGTAACATGACCCGCAGCATTGACGGAAAAATAGGGTTCACCCCAACCGCGAATTCGATAGAGTTTTTCACTATCTTCCACGGACCAAGCAGAAGTTGGGGAGGGTGAGGGCAGGATATTTTCTGAGTGTGGCGTAGATCGTTCAGGATGGGATGAGGCTGATTGATGCTCGTCATTTACCAGTTCTGTTGTCAGGGGTTGAGCACTTGGTGTTGCCCTGTCGTTGAGGTTTAGACCGTTTTCCATCCTGATTTTGCCTATGTGCAACCCAATACTTCAGACATCTTAGCTGAGTTTCAGGGCGCAGGCAGGGACGTCATCCCAAGACTCTACTGTTCTGAGGCGAGCAATCCATCCAGCCGTCTTTTGGTGATCCGTCAAATTCTCTTCAAAAGACTCATGACACGCTTGGGCATGTTTTTGGTCACAACAGGCAATGCAGGCGTAAAGTAACCCCGCTGGATCGAGTTGTTCATTTACCCAAATCGTTGTTGGTTGGCCCATAATTCTAAGTGAATAGCAGGGATAAGGCAGAGATACGAAAATAAAAAGAGGAAGACAATGCTTCCTCTTTTCTCAAATGCAACACAGCAAAAATGACTCAAGATTTACGATGATAGGGAAAACCCTTAGTAAGCCAAGCCCATGCTGCGTGATGTTTCTGCACCTAAATAAACTCGAATGCTCAAGAAATCGGTGGGGCAAGCTGTTTCGCAACGCTTACAACCAACACAATCCTCTGTTCGGGGAGATGAGGCAATCTGACCAGCCTTGCATCCATCCCAAGGAACCATCTCAAGGACATCCAACGGGCAGGCGCGGACGCACTGGGTGCATCCAATGCAAGTGTCATAAATTTTGACTGTGTGAGACATTGAATAAGAGCTCCAGAAATAAATGACGTTAACAGGCGTCTGTTACCGCCGGGTGTTTTTCAAAGATAAAACTGTATCTTCAAGGATCCTATTAACGTGTCTTAGTTTACAGCAGTGCATTTCCCAGTTCTACAAAAACGGGCGGAAACTTTAAACAATGTTACGTAAATCATGCTCAAAAGACGGGAGACGTATACTTTCTGCGGTTCCAAAAACCAAGTTTGAACGAATATAGATTTTCCAACAGGACACAGATAGTATGGGTATTGCCTTTCATCTGGAGAAAAGACTGGGAGGTTAGAAAGATGAATACCTGCCGATTGATAACCAGATCTCTCATTTGTTGTCCTTGAAACCTGCTCCATCGAAAATCAAAGATCTGCTGAGATGGTGCTTTGTCGAATATTACAACTGCCTAATATGAACTAATCATCCAGGTGGAATTGCCTTGTTAGAGACTATAGAAGTCTGATGGAGGTAATCCCGTTGGCATTGATCGTCAGGGCTGTTTGCACTACACCAATAGGAGCAGGTAGCATCTCTCCGCGGGAGTCTAATAGTTGGACCAGCAGAAGATAACCGACCCCTAAGAGGAGTGCGATCGCACCGGTGATCACAGCAATCCATTGTGAGCGGTCAAAAGGCATAGGGGGAATCCTGTCGATCTGGGCAAAGTTGTAACGTTTTTGCTATGGGTCCACCGTAACATTCACTTTCGGGATGGCGAAGTTTTATTGATGGCTGGAACAAGCAGATCATCTACTGAAACCCAAGGGGTGGATCCATCCCCTCCAGGATTAGTTGCAGCATCATCAGGAGCAAAAGTCGGTTTGTTGGCAACCTGTATTTGTTGTTCTAAATCCTGACTGGAGGACAGCAGTTTGCCTAAACCATTGATTAAACGGATCAAGTTTTCACGGAACTCTACATTTCCCGTGAATGTTTTTAGATCAGATGTGATCTTTTCGGTGTTTTGCAACGTCATCCGAGCTGAATCTAGGGTTTGGTTCAGTTCACTTAAGGTGCCTGGGC
Source organism: uncultured Acaryochloris sp. (assembly GCA_937941595.1). Lineage (GTDB taxonomy): Bacteria > Cyanobacteriota > Cyanobacteriia > Thermosynechococcales > Thermosynechococcaceae > Acaryochloris. The sequence goes on from CALDHF010000360.1 coordinate 4,676, forward strand.
TATTAATTGCCGTAGTTAAGGTGTTGAGAGTTTTAGATGCTTCAGCCCCATTTTCAGCCAGTTGCTCAAGGTTCTCAATCAATTGACCTTTGTGAACCCTATTAATCACAGGACTTAAACCGTTCACAGCTACTTTCAATTCTTGACTAGCCTCATGCACATTATTTAAGGAGGTTACTAACGTGCCTCGGTTAACCCGAACCAAGGTATTCACTTCATTTCCCAGCTGATCGACTTGTTGGGCCGCTGTGGTTACAGAATCAGCAGCAGCGCCGAACTTTTGGAGTTGGCGTTGAGTATCTACACTTAACTGGTTGACACTCCGTGCGGCTCGAGAAACATCTTTGAGTGCAACTTTTGTATCTTTGCTGAGGGAACTAATATCCACTGCAGCCTGGGACAGATTATTTAAAGTCGCCTTTAAATCCGAGCCACCTAACTCATTGGCAATTTGCATGGTCGCTCGAATCAATTCTTCCAAATTATTACCAGAGTCTCCCACCAGCTGTTCCCCCTCACAAACAATGATCTGAGGATCGCAGTCAGGAGCAAATGGACTCAACTGTTCCATCTCCGAAGTGTTTGCTTCAACAGCAGTGGGTCGAAACTCCAAAGCTGCCTGTCCTACAAACCCTGACTGACTGGTTTCTACCTTGGTTTGGCGAGGGATGAGTACTGAACTGGAGGCAATTTCAACCTCTACAACCACATTTTGAGCATTTGGACGCATTTGGACAATATTACCCACCTTCACGCCCCGAAATTTGACGGGGCTACCGACACTTAAACCCAAGGCGTCCACTAATTCCACTTGGAGCGTATAGGCTCGTCCACCAAGGTTGAAGCCTCGAACCCAGAAAATTAAACCTGTAACTAGTCCTAAGCCGCAGACCACCAGCAATCCCACTGATCCTTCGCGTACAGCTCGTGTTCTCATTCTGAACCCTCGTCAATGATGTCGGTGGACTCTAATACAAACACCCTAAAGGTAATGCCCTACCAAGTCCATGGGACCCTGTACACTCCCACTCATAAATTGATGAAGATAGGGGTTCTCGGAAACTTCTAATTCATTCCACGTTCCTTGCCATTGGACTTGCCCTTGATACAGCAAGATTAAGCGTTTGCCATTCCGATGAATCGTACTATTTTGGTGCGTCACAATTGCGTAGGTTTCGCATCCAGAAGATTTCTGAAGTTCCAGAATCAAGTCTTCGATCATGGTGGATGCGATGGGGTCTAGACCTGCGGTGGGCTCGTCATAGAGCAATATTTGGGGATCGTCTGCGTCATCATCGGGATTGTCCAAAATAGCGCGGGCGAAACTGACACGCTTTCGCATGCCCCCTGACAATTCAGATGGAAATAAATGGCCAATACCCGGTAACCCCACAACCTCTAGTTTTTCAGCGACTAGATCACGAATCCGCTGTCGCGATAAGGAAGAATTTTGATAGAGGAAAAATCCGACATTCTCTTCAACCGACAGGGAGTCAAATAAGGCAGCTTGCTGAAAGACCATGCTCATGCGAATCGGGTTGTCAAAGTTATCTAAAGACCCACAGCGCAGTTTGCCATTGATATAAACTTCGCCTGAATCAGGGGCGAGTAGACCGGCGATGATTCGCAGAATGGTTGATTTGCCAGTCCCCGAAGGCCCCAAAATTGCAAGGGCATCTCCGGGATAAATGGTGAGATTGGCCCCATTCAAAACGACATGTTTACCAAAGGTTTTGCAGATACCCTTGAGTTCAATGAGGGGCTGAGTCATAACACAATAGCGGTACGCCTAAACAATGGAGGAATAACAGACGTCAATAACACTGTATCTAACTTCAATCCCTAATATCTGCTGGACTAGTCTCAGCTGAATCTACTCAGACGCTATCTTTCAGGGGCACTGAAGTTGTTGAAATAACGTTTTTACCTTATGTAAGTCTTTATCGCCTGGAGCATGCTCGACGCCGCTGGACAGATCAATCCCCGGAGGAGCCAGTGTATCGCGAACGGTCTGAATATTATCTGGGGTGAGGCCCCCCGCTAAAAACCAAGAACATTGGGGAGTAAATTGGGTGAGCAATGTCCAGTCCCAAGTATGTCCAGTCCCTCCTAAGGCTTGGGACGTATATGCATCCAATAAGAAAGTATCAACGGTGGGTTCATAGGTAGTGAGTTCTGTCAGGGTTCGGGCATTCCGAATGCGGAACGCTTTAATGAGTTCAATATCTGGCAAAAGTTGGCGGAGCTGCTGGCAGAATTCGATGGTTTCGTGGCCGTGAAGTTGTACGCCCGTGAGTTGCGTGAGGGTTACCGTTTGCTGAATGACTGCTAGATCGGCGTTGGCAAATACGCCGATCCGGCTAAGGGAAGCTCCTTGAAGTGTGGTGGTAGGCAGCTTTTGGGAAATCGCTTGAATGTCTTTGGGGGTAACGTACCGCGGAGATTGAGGGACACAAATAAAACCTAGGGCATCGGCACCTAGATTTGCGATTGCAACTCCTTGATCGGGTTGAGTAATGCCACAAATTTTGACTCGCATGGGTTGTCATACATCTGGTGTATTTCTTTCAGCATAAGGTGGGATCACTTTTATAGCGGAATGTTAACTCTTAAAACAAAACAAAATTATGACACGGTTCAATTTTTATAATTCTGTCAGCGACGTTACAGATTTTCAAAGTTAGTCCGTTTCGCTGTTTTTAGGAGAACAATTTTGATGCATCCCATATTACTGGTTGCTTTTGAGAGCCATTCCTGGACGAT
>CALDHF010000361.1 GCA_937941595.1 uncultured Acaryochloris sp.
ATATGGCCTAAGGCTTGCACAATACTGAGCTTTAAGGGCACGGGGACATGATTTGCCTGGGCGGTTTGTTGCAATACTTGGGTGGCGGCATCCGTTGCCAATCGCCCCAGGGCCAAGGCCGCAGCTTGGCAGACTTGCAGATCTAGATCCTGAAGAAGGGGTTGAATCAGGGCAACCGGATCATAGTCATGGGAGATGAATAGGTAGGAACGGTAGCTAACACTTGCGATCGCAACCCGACGCACCTGAGCATTGAGGTCAGATAGTCCTTGCAATACCGCCGGGATAATCCGCGGATCGTTAAATCGACCGAGAGTTTCCAGGGCTAGGACGCGCACCGTCGCCTCCGGATCCTCCACCACTCGTAGCAACACAGGCACAGTTGTCGCATCTTGAATTTGGGCTAAAGCGGAGACGACTAAAAAGCGTGATTCGGGTACTTCTATTAATGCAGCCAACGCATCTACCGCCTGCGGCCCAATTTGGGCTAGCATTTGCGCTGCTATTTCCGCAACATCCTCATCCTCTGTAGCTTGCAGCAAATGCACCAAGGCCATCACGGCATCGGCATGGTTAAACTGGCCCAAAATTCGGGCTAAAAACCATTGCAGCTCTAAATCCTCTGCACTGTTATGCATCAGATCGACCACAGATGCGATCGCAGATTCCCCAAACTCAGGAATTTGCTTGGCTGTTTCCCAGCGCGCCTGAAAGTCACCTTGTTCTAACTCAGCTAAAACCGAAACTAATTCACTCACGGCTGTTTACGGAGGGTGGCTATGATTATTCTCTCTAATCAGTACAAGCAATTTATGGGATTAAATGCAATTTCAGCATCATATCTTTGCAAGACCTACATTCAAATTATCATTTTCGTAACGACCGATACGAACGCTCCTATGAGGACTCGCTAAGTTGGTATCCCAATTGCAGGCATTTGCTGCAATCACTGGGTAACTTGCCCAGTGCTAACCAAGAGAGGATGAACCGTGGCTGAGAATACCGCAGCAGCAGCGCCAAAACTAAATAAATTCGAGCGTTTCAAAGCGGAGAAAGATGGCTTAGCCGTTCTACCAGAGCTTTCTCATTTTGCCCAAATTGGCTGGGAAGCGATGGATGAAACCGATTTAACTCAACGGCTAAAGTGGTTGGGACTGTTCTTTCGGCCCGTTACCCCCGGCAAGTTTATGCTGCGCATGCGGATGCCCAACGGCATTCTCAGTGGCGGCCAAATGCGAGTCCTGGCAGAAGTCATTCAGCGCTATGGCGAGGATGGCTATGCTGACATCACCACCCGCCAAAATATTCAATTGCGGGGAATCCGCATCGAAGATATTCCCGATATTTTCTACCGATTTCAGCAGGCTGGCTTAACCAGTATGCAATCTGGCATGGACAACGTTCGCAACATCACCGGGTCCCCTGTCGCTGGCATTGATGCTGACGAGCTAATCGACACTCGGGGGCTGGTCCGCAACGTCCAGGACATGATCACCAACAACAGCCAAGGCAATCCTGCCTTTACCAACCTACCCCGCAAATTCAATATTGCGATCGCAGGGGGGCGCGACAACTCCGTCCATGCCGAAATCAACGACATTGCCTTTGTCCCAGCTTATAAAGATGACAAGCTCGGCTTCAACGTTGTCGTTGGCGGTTTCTTTTCCGCTAAGCGTTGTGCTCCGGCGATCTCCATGAATGTCTGGGTCGATCACACTCAGGTAGTCGATATCAGCGAAGCGATTCTGATCGTCTATCGAGACAACGGCTCTCGGGCCAATCGTCACCAGTCTCGGATGATGTACCTGATTGAAGAATGGGGCGTAGAGAAATTCCGGGCTGCTATCGAAACCCAGATGGGGGTCACCCTGCAACCCGAAGCCGCCAAAGATGAATTCGACTGGGACAAACGCGATCACATTGGGGTTTATGCCCAAAAGCAACCCGGCTTAAATTTTGTGGGAATGCATGTGCCAGTGGGTCGTCTCTATGCCAACGACATGTTTGAGGTCGCCCGCCTCGCCGAAGTCTACGGCAGCGGTGAAATCCGGCTTACCGTTGAGCAAAATGTGATTATTCCCAATATCTCCGATTCTCGTCTAGACCCGTTTTTACAAGAGCCGTTGCTCAAAGTGTTCACCATCGACCCCGATCCCCTCACGAGGTCCGTGGTGTCCTGTACGGGTGCTCAGTTTTGTAAGTTTGCCCTTATAGAAACCAAAAATAGAGCGGTGGCCCTGATTAATGAACTGGCCGATGAGCTGGAAGTACCGAACCCCGTTCGCTTCCACTGGACTGGATGTCCGAATTCCTGCGGCCAACCTCAAGTTGCAGATATTGGCTTAATGGGTACCAAAACCCGCAAAGACGGCAAAACCGTAGAAGCCGTTGATCTATTTATGGGGGGCAAAGTGGGTAAAGAAGCTGAATTAGGGGAGAAAGTCCAAAAGGCCATCCCCTGCGATGAACTCAAGGACGTCTTAAAAAATATCCTCCTTCAACAGTTTGACGCCCAGCCTCGAACAACACCCCGGATGCCGTCGGGTGGCAACACCCTTGCCCGTCAGCGCAGTCTGCACACTGCGGTCAGTCAAAACGGATTTGTGGCAGCCGCCCCAGCCCTCTCTAACCCGGCACCCGCTCCCACTATCGCTCCAACTGCTCCCGCTCCGCCCTCGGCCCAACCTGCCATTGTTCAGTTTGCAGCATCAGGCAAGGAAGTGGAATGTGACGATAGTCAATCTTTACTAGAAATAGCCGAGACTGCGGGGGTTGCCATCGATAGTAGTTGCCAAGCAGGCACCTGTGGTACCTGTGCGGTCAAGCTGCTTGGAGGTGAATTCCGGTATGAAGCCGATCCTGACGGTTTAGAGGAAGAAGATGCATCCGCAGGCCAGATATTGACCTGCATTGCTTACCCCGTGGGCAAAGTTGTCCTGGATGCCTAATTAGTTTGGGCTGATCTCGCTTTGGCTTATCACGCCATTTTTGGCTGATTCAATTTTTTTACTTCTGTTTTGGAGAAGAACACATGTTAACGGAAATGTGGTCGTTTAAGGGCCGCTACAAAATATTACACATGACGTGGTTTGCGTTTTTCCTGTCCTTCGTGGTCTGGTTTAACTTTCCGCCCTTTGCTACCACCATTGGTCAAGAATTTGGGCTAACCAAGCCGCAACTCGGCACCATTGGCCTTTGTAATGTTGCCCTTACGGTTCCGGCGCGCATCATTATTGGTATGGTCTTAGACCGCTATGGACCGCGCTTGACCTACTCTTTGCTGTTGATGTATTCAGCCATTCCCTGCTTGATTTTTGCCACAGCTCAAGGCTTTACCCAATTAGTGATTGGCCGTCTACTCATGGGGATTGTCGGTGCCGGGTTTGTGATTGGCATCCGCATGACAGCCGAGTGGTTTCCTCCCAAAGAAGTGGGGACCGCCGAAGGCATTTATGGGGGATGGGGCAATTTTGGTTCTGCCTTCTCTGCCTTCACGATGGTTATATTTGCCACTGCTTTAAGCTTCCTGCCTGGAGCCTTTGACTTTGGAGAAGCGCAAACGTTTACGATTTTGGGCTTTTCCATTTCTAGTGCAGTTTTGAACTGGAGAGCTGCCATTGCGGGGTCTGGTATCATCGCCGCTATTTATGGCTTCATCTATTATGCAAATGTTCGAGATACTCCTCCTGGCAAAGTGTATCAACGTCCCAAAAGTGCTCGCGGTTTAGAGGTCACCTCTGTTCGCGATTTTTACTTCCTAATGGCCATGAATATTCCTCTAACCGGAATTTTGATGGTGTTGGCTTGGCGTTTGAATAAAGTGAATTTCCTCACTCCAACCGCCATGTATATGACTTGGTTGGCTCTGCTGGGACTATATGCATTTCAATCCTATAACTGCTGGAGTGCCAACAAAGAGTTACTCGCAGGTCGAAAGCGCTATGCCCCTGAAGATCGCTACAAATTTAAGCAGGTTGCCATTCTTGAACTGACCTATATTGTTAATTTTGGATCTGAGCTAGCTGTGGTCACCATGTTGCCTGCATTCTTTGAAGGCACCTTTGGCTTAGATAAAGCTATGGCTGGAATTATTGCTTCTTCCTATGCCTTTATGAACCTGGTCTCCCGTCCGGGGGGCGGCATCATCTCTGACAAAATGGGCAGTCGCAAATGGACTATGGTGGTGCTCACAGGAGGCATGGGACTGGGCTATTTGCTCATGAGTCAAGTCACGGGCAATTGGTGGCTGCCGGGTGCTGTCCTCTTAACAATGGCCTGTTCTTTCTTTGTACAAGCCTCTGAAGGATCGACCTTTGCGATTGTGCCCTTGGTGAAGCGTAGGGTTACCGGACAAATTGCGGGTAACGTCGGTGCCTATGGTAACGTCGGTGCGGTTGCCTTCCTGACCACGCGTTTGCTATTTGTTGATGGTGCGGGGGCTAATCCTAATATGGGTGCTGTCAACTCTAGCTTTTTCCAGGTCTTAGGGATTACCGGAATAATTGTGGCGTTCTTATGCGTTTTCTTCTTAGAAGAACCTCAAGGGTCTTTTGCTGAACACCATGAAGGGGAGATATCCTCAGCTACTAGTCCAGTCAATGCTAAGTATCCAACCGTACTGTAGTTTTTGCACTCAATGTTGACTATCCTTTAGTCGACTTTACCTGGGGTAATCACCAGAAGCCATGCATTGGCTTCTGGTTTTCTATTTGTTATCGGATGTCGGAGTCTGCCACGCTAAACAGTTGCAATTGAGTCACTGCTTATATCTGCATTGAAGGACAGGCTGAGTTGATTGTGTAAGCTCCGTATAATTACTGAAACGCGTGGACTATTGGCCCTAAAAAAGTGCTTTTTTCTCTGAGAAATGCATTGTTATTGGCTGATCTTCCGTAGATTTACGGAAGCCTGGCAAGAGTAATGATTGGCACTATATAAACCAGACGGTAAGTATTAGGTATTAGTTTTTTCAGATCTTCAAAGCTGCGTCGCCATGGAATATATTGCTAGAGATTGAGTCAGTAATTAATTTTTGAATTTAGTCGAAGAATCAAAAAAATTCTAAATTTCCTGTTTAGTCTATTTAGCACAAATTTTGAAATCGATAACTTCTTGAAACACTATTACAATCGGCAAGAAATTTGTGTGGCTCTTAATTTCTATCAAACGATAATGCTGGCCATATCCCATCTGCTGAGACAAGGTTATGTTAGGGGGAGTGCACAACAATTTGATACATCTTGCCTTGATGCCTCATGGGCATTGTTATTTATGGAAACCCGGCTTGGTCTGGCTGCATGTTGGGTCTGACGCCAGTATTGCTCTCGCCTATTTTTCCATCCCGTTGGCGTTAATTTACTTTGTCCGCCAGCGCCAAGATTTGCCCTATCCCTGGCTCTTTCAATTGTTTGGGGCATTTATCGTAGCCTGTGGTCTCACCCATGTTATGGAAATTTGGACACTCTGGAACCCCATCTATTGGGTTTCAGGGACACTCAAATTCGTGACGGCCATCATTTCCCTAGCGACAGCATTGGCTCTGATTCCTGTCATTCCTGAAGCCTTAGTCCTGCCCAGTCGAGAGGAATTACAAAGAACCCAAGCAGAATTAGAACAGCGGGTGCAAGACAGAACTCAAGAACTGCAATTTAGTGAAAATCGTTTAAAGATGGCCTTAGCTGGTTCTAGGGATGGGTTGTGGGACTGGAATATCGATACAGGAGAAGTTTTCTACAGCCCTAGATGGGAAGAAATGCTGGGTTACGAAGTGGGGGAACTCCCCAGAGATATAAGTACTTGGGAGAAGCTACTCCACCCAGAAGATAAGCCCGCTGTCATGGAGACGCTCAACAAGCATTTACAAGAAGGCACTCCCTATGCAGTTGACTATCGGTTCTTAACCAAGTCTGGGGAGTGGCAGTGGATGGCGGCCTATGGTCAGGTTGTCAAACAGAACGCCACTGGTAGCTCCCGGCGGATGTCGGGAACACACAAAGATATTAGTGATCGCAAACTCACGGAACAAAAGTTGTCAGAGTCTCTAGCAGAGAAAAATGTGATGCTGCAAGAGATTCATCACCGAGTCAAAAATAACTTGCAGGTTATCTGTAGTCTGTTGAACTTACAAGCATCCAGCGACTTGCCCATCGCCGAGATCATGCAAGAGAGCCAAAATCGCGTCAAGTCCATGGCTTTGGTCCATGAAAATCTGTATCAGTCCCAAGATCTCTCAAAAATTAGTTTGGAAAACTATGTTAAAGGACTGACCAATAATCTGTTGCGGTCCTACCAGGCTAGAGTCAGCCTCACTCAAATCCAAGTTGCTATTTCTAACAT
>CALDHF010000362.1 GCA_937941595.1 uncultured Acaryochloris sp.
TCAGGTAAATAGATACCGCCAGCAGTTTGCTCTTCTGAAGCACTGACTTTGACAAAGACGCGATCGCCTAAAGGCTTGACTGTAGAGACGCTTAAGGAAATAGCTGCCATATCGGCTCCTCCAAACTAAATAGTTACTAACTGGGGTTTAGCACTCTCAACACCCGAGTGCTAATCTATCTGAGGTAGCGATCTAAATTCAATCTTCTGGCTGTACGGGTTCCCGAACTTAGAAAATTGAATTCTTCAAATACAGTCATCATCAAGTCTTTGGCAGATGTTGCTAGGCCGCTAGCATCAGTGATTTCGAGTTAAAAGTTCAACCCCATCGCGCTGGTCAGTGAGTTCTAAATAAACTTTGACTTGTTCTTCCCGAGCGGTGGGCAGTACTTTTCCTGTAAAGTCAGGATGAATCGGTAGCTCTCGGTGGCCTCGATCGATCAGAACCAGCAATTGAATGAGGGTAGGGCGTCCGTAATCATGCACAGCATTTAAAGCCGCGCGAATGGTCCGACCGCTATAGATGACATCATCCACGAGGAGGACAATTTTTTGGGATAGATCGGTGGGCAGATTGGTTTTTCCCGGCGTTCTCATGGTGATTTGATCTAAATCATCTCGGTAGAACGTAATATCTAGACTGCCGACGGGAACTTTCACCTGTTCTAAAAGCTCTATCTGTTGAGCTAATGCAGTCGCTAGAGGGGCTCCACGAGTTGGAATCCCGAGAATCACAAGCCTTTCCAGCGCCCCCGTCCGTTCAATGACTTCTGATGCTAAACGGGTGACGGTGCGGCGCAAATCTTGGGCGGACAGGATCTCAATCGTATTAGAGGACATAGGGGGGACATCCCAGCAATGTAATCATTCTAAGTCCCTCACTGTGAGGGAGAATAGAGGGTACTGGGTTGATTTTACGCATTTTTGCGGAAGCCACCAGGGATAAAAATTGGTATTCCTAGAACTAGTAAGCAAATAAATGTTGTCCTTTATCTTTTGAGTTGCCATGGTTCCTAGTTATGACATAGCCAATAGCTATAAAAACATTATGGAAATTTTGGTTGATGAAGAAATCGATCAACAAACCTGTGATTTGTCTTCAGAAGAAGCGCAGCAGATTAATCGGATAGAGATTGCTGCCCATGCCCTCAATCACTTGCCACCGCTGTATGCGTCTAGTCAAGAAGGGGTGGCTTTGCAGTATGACAGCGCTCAACAAAACTATCGGCAAGAGATCACAACTGCAGTAGAGGATGCCTTGGCAGCTATCAAGCGGTTGCCCTGGAAAGGGTCAACCCCCTTTGATGTCCGTTGAAGGTTGCCCTATCTGTTCTGGCAATGCAGGATTGAGAGCGTTGCTACAAATCGTGCTTTTTTATAAATTGAGTTGCGATTGAGCCTGTGCTACCGCCTTTTGCACTTGTTCGAATCCCGTACCTCCTAAGCTATTACGAGCAGCAACGACTTGACGAGGAGCAATAGCGTCGTAGATGTCGCCTGAAAATTGGGGGTGGAACTGCTGCCATTCTTCCAGGGATAGATCTTTGAGCAGTTTGCCCTGCGCTAAGCAGGTTTTCACGACGATACCGACAATATTGTAGGCTTCCCGGAACGGGACCTCCTTGGCTGCTAGATAGTCAGCTACATCTGTTGCATTTGAGAAATCTTCGCCAACAGCGGTCTGTAAGCGCCCGGTCTGAAAATTAAGCCCCTCTATGACCAAAATTGTCATTGCTTCTAAACAGGCTTTCACCGTGACCACACTGTCAAATAGGGCTTCCTTGTCTTCCTGCAAGTCTTTGTTGTAGGCCAAGGGTAAGCCTTTCATCATTACCAGTAGGCTTTGCAAATGCCCAAAGACTCGGCCTGATTTGCCGCGAACGAGTTCAGGGACATCAGGATTCTTCTTTTGGGGCATAATGCTGGATCCGGTGGCACAGCTATCGTTCAGCTTGACGAATCCAAATTCCTCGGATGCCCATAGAATAATTTCTTCCGACAACCGACTCAGATGGACCATGATTAAACTAGCTGCACAGAGAAATTCGATGGCAAAGTCGCGATCGCTGACACCATCCAAGCTGTTTCGATACAGATCGACAAAGCCTAACTTTTCTGCCGTATAGTGGCGATCAATGGGAAAGGGGGTGCCCGCTAAGGCTCCCAACCCTAAGGGAGAGACATTGACGCGTTGATCGATTTCACCCAGACGGTGCCAATCTCGCTCAGCCATCTCAAAATAGGCCAGGAGGTGATGGGCCAAGCTCACAGGTTGCGCCCGTTGTAAATGGGTATAGCCTGGAATCAGGGTCTGCACATGGTCTTGGGCAAGATTGACCAATGCCCGTTGCCATCCGCGAATCAGGCTGCGAATCTGCTGAATATGATCATGGAGATATAGGCGAATATCGGTCCCGACTTGATCATTCCGTGACCGCCCAGTGTGCAGTTTTTTACCCGTGTCTCCGATTAACTCAATTAACCGATGTTCTACAGCAAAGTGGACGTCTTCGGCATCGACGCCGGGTTGGAACAGACCTTGCCGATAGTCTTGACGAATTTGCTCTAGTCCCTGATCGATGGCATCTGCTTCGGCTGGGGAAATAATGCCGGTATGGGCCAACATTTGGGCGTGAGCTTGAGAGCCCGTCAGATCATATTCCAGTAAGGCAATGTCGAAATGGATACTGGCATTAAAGGTGGCAATGACTGGATGTAAGGCTGATTCAAATCGCTGACTCCAAGGTTGTTGGTCTGGCGAATCAGAGAGGGATGGGCTAGAAGAAGGATGGGATGCCAAGGTATCAAGTCCAGAACGACGGAGAGTATGCGCTTCCTAATAGGACGTAATGCTGCGGAAGACGTAGCCAACAAAAAAACCAATGATAAGTGCCCACACTTGTCCAGACTGGATAAAGTTATCCCAAGCGCTTTGAAAGGAGGAGCCGAGATTATCTTCAAATTGAGCGATCCAAATGCCGTGGCTGTTAATCTGCCAAATCAGCTGATGGGTACTGTCATGATCCAAAAGATTGAAGGCTGATTGGAGGAAAGCTAGAGTCATCTTCATGGGTCCTTCAAGGAACATCATCATCTGTTAATGAAAGCATGCCCAGAGGCGAACAAAATCAGTATATTTTGTGAATCTTGGTTTGATTAGCTGAACAGGCTATGACTAACCTTTTAAGCCGCTGCCTGCTTCTGAAGGCACAATATAGCGCTGCATAACTAAGAAAAACAATAAGACTGGGGCGACTGAAATAACGGAGCCTGCTGCAATTAACCGCCAGTTGAGGCCAAAGGCGCTAAATAAGTTAGAGACAGCCAAAGGCAGGGTGTAATATTCAGGCTGATCTAGGATAATCAGAGGCCATAAAAACTCTCCCCATGACCCGATAAACACAAAAATAGCGAGGGTGACGAGGGCCGGGCGGACGGAAGGCAGCATGATATGCCACCAAATCCCCAGTTCTGAGCAGCCATCGATACGGGCGGCTTCTTCTAGTTCTTTGGGGACGCCTTGAAAGGCTTGGCGCAATAAAAAGATGCCAAACGCAGATGCGATCGCAGGAAAAATCACGCCCAAATAGGTGTTCTTGAGGCCCAACTCAACAGCGAGAACATAGAGTGGGATCATCACAATTTGAAAGGGAATCATAATCGTAGAGATCACCACTGCAAAGACCAAGTCTTTGCCCGCAAAATCGAGTCTAGCCAGGGGGTAAGCGGCGAGGGAGCTAAACAAGACATTCAGGGTAACGGTCAGAGACGACACCAAGAGACTATTTAGGAAATATTGTCCAAAGGGTTGTTGTTGCCACACCGCAGTAAAATTCTGCCAAGTGGGATGACGGGGAAAGAGCTGTTTTAGGAAAAAAATGATGGTCTCAAACGGCGATAATTCTTGAGATGCTGAGACTGGGAATATATTATCCAACGGCCCCTTAAAGGCCGTGCTCACTAACCAGAGCAGCGGTAGGAGCATCGCTAAGGCAATACCGATTAACAGTAGATAGACTGCTCCTCGATATACCCCTTGTAAATATCGATTTTGTTTAAGCACCATTAGGATTCGGCTCCTTTCACCGTCATCACCCTAGCAGTGTCAAGGGACCATTGGCTTGTTCATACCAAGCCATATTTTCCAGTACGGGTAGATGGACTCAGAACTAGTTAATAGTGGTACATACCCTTGATGACTGACTAGAACCAAAATCATTGGACTGTGATGTTATCCGCAGATCTTTTCGCCACAGTTAAATCCATTTATTCTTCGTCTGTAATTTGCTTTAGGTGAATATGCTTCCGTCCCAAAGAAATTTCAAACTCATCTCCGGCGTGTAGCTCCATTTGTTTGGTGTAAGCAGAACCGATCAGCAAATTTCCATTAGATTGAACGCTGATTCGGTAACTGGCATTGCGTCCACCTCGACCATT
>CALDHF010000363.1 GCA_937941595.1 uncultured Acaryochloris sp.
CGTCAGGAATTGGATGCGGCGGTTGCGATCGCAAAATCAGCACAGGTCCACCAACATCAAATTGTTAACTTTGATCTGAGTCTTTGGGGCGGCTCTGCCCTCACGGATCCGCAAATCGATCTGCCCACCCGCTCCATTCCCGAGATGGCAGATCATATTCCTGTGACCTATGTGCCAGCTCGGAATACTATTTTTTTGAGTTTTGCCCTTGCCTATGCCGAAGCAATGGGTGCTGATCGAGTCTATATTGGTGTCAATCAACTGGATTATTCAGGGTATCCCGATTGTCGTCCTGACTATATCCAGGCCATGCAAGAGGTTTTTCGCTTAGGAACCCAACAAGGTCGTGAAGGCCAACCCATCGAGATCTGGACCCCCCTGATCGATTTGCGCAAATCGGACATTATTGAATTAGGAAATCGTTTAGGGGTGCCCTGGGCACAAACCTGGTCTTGTTACAGTGACGGCGGTGGCTCTCCGCCTCAAGCCTGTGGCGTCTGTGATTCCTGTAAATTGCGGTTGGCCGCTTTTGCACAACTGGGACTAGAAGACCCCATTGTTTATGTCAGCGGTTAAAGCCTTGAAATGTTGCAGGGTATTTATTTGGAGTTCTGCATGCTTCGGTAGATTGCAAATAACCCAAGCAATCATTGATCAAAACATTGATTTCCAAGACACCCTCATCAGATATTTGTTCAAAAACTTTGGCATTAACGATTGCAATCATCTGATGTACTGCCAACCTGCACGCAACACCATAAACCACAGGGTTAAAGATGCGGTGAGATATAGATAGAACCGAACTAGAACATGGTTAATCGTACAGTGGACAAGACTATGCAGAATGCGGAAAGCCACGAATATCCAGGACATCAGCATATATAGCCAATCGACTTGGCTGGTAACGAAGAGGTAGTTCCCGAGCACATAAAAAAGAATGGGTAGCTCAAATAAATTTTTGAGATTGTCCGAGGGATTAGACACGGCGGGCGGGGATATACGGGCAAATTCTAAGGGCCGCATTTTTTCAGGTGGGAAGTCATTGCTGAGGATAAAGGGAATGCGACGGGCATACATATAGATCCAGACGGTCAATGTTAGTAAGAACATCGCAAATATGGGGGCAAAAATTGCCTGTTGATTCATGGTTTATGGTTTCCATCAGCGAACGGGGCATTAATGATTGTTCGATAGTTTTGGCGTCAGGCTTAAATGAATGTGTGAAAAACCCAGAAGCAAATTTGACTAAATTGTCTTAGTGCATCACTAGTCACGAAGACAATTTAGTGTTTCTTCAAACTCAGCTTATGAGCAGCAGCCCACAGCGACTAGTCCTCAATCGGGTACTTTCTCGCTGGTTGGTGATGAGCACGATTGTTTTGAGTTAACCCAGTCCGGCTTTCACTGCTGCGAGTTGTGCGATCGCAAGTTTGAATCACCTGTCCTATACCGCTTGGCGTTGGGAGGATGGATTCGGCCTGATTGCCAGTCAGGTGTTGTAAGTGTCGATTTACCGGGGCCGATGTTGGGTGCCGATGCCAGCAGTAATAAATAACACCGTCGCCTCTTCCTCAACATCGGCTGTATGCCAGACACCAGGCTGATTAATGGCATATTCGCCAGGACTAAGGGTGGTGGTCGTCACAGAACCCTCAGCATCTTCCTGATGAAGTGTCACCGTTCCCGTAATGCACACGACGACCTCACTGCCCTGCGGATGCATCTCCCAGATATCCCAAGAGTCTGAGAAGGAATGCATACTTACCAACCGCCCTTCGGTACCGTCAGCATCATGGCGTTTAGCATAGTCGATGTACCATTCCATCGCCCCCGTAAATAAAGGTTCAGTCTCTGCAGTCGCCCCTAATCCCAGATGAATGGGGTGAGTTTTAATATCCGTTCCAGCCATGACTCTCTCCTTGATTGATTGAAAGCGAAGTTAGCGATTCTTGTATACATCGCGTCTGTGGCCGACTTTAACAATAGTTACGATTAATTCTTGGTCTACAATCTCATAAATGATCCGGTAAACGCCTTGTCGGATGCGATACCGCTCTTGCCCCGACAGTTTTTCTGCCCCTAGCCGTGGATCACTGGCAAGAGCTTCAATACGACTGAGAATTCTAGCAACATCCTGGTTAGAAATACGGCGAAGATCTTTGGCAACTGATCGCTTGAAAACGACCTTATAGTTTGCCATGGGTTTTCAGATCATTTAGCAGTTCTTCATAGGTCATCGTTGGCTCTTGTTCTCGTTCATCAAAGGCAGCCAGATCTTCTTGATCTTCTTGTAAGGCTAGGCGGACTGCCTCGTTGACTAGATCCGATACTGTGCGATCAGTTGATGCTGCTTTGAGACGTAATGCCTGGTGCAACTCTGCCTCAAAGTAAATGGTTGAACGCTTGGATGGCTCACTCATATCGTTGCCCTGATGAATATAGACACTACAACATCTTAACGTCTAAACGTTAAAGCGTTTATTGCACTAAATAAGGATTTTTCTACCTTCGTCAATCACTCCCAAAAGGGGCTACTGGTTAAGTTTGTCCTGCGTCTTAGTATTGAAATCATCAGCATCATGGCGTTCATGGAGCTGTTCTGACAAGGCTCCCCAAGTACGGTTGACCATGCGACCCCGTTGAACTGCTGGGCGATCGGCGATGTCTTGAGCCCACCGAACCACATGGGTATAAGAGGGAGCATCGATAAACTCTGCGGCATCGTATAGGGTATTGCGGATCACCCCGCCATACCAAGGCCAGATAGCAATATCGGCAATTGAGTAATCGTCTCCAACCATAAAGGGATGGGTTTCAAGGTGGCGATTGAGAACGTCGAGCTGACGCTTCACCTCCATGGTGAAACGGTTGATGCAATATTCAATTTTGGTGGGGGCATAGCTATAAAAATGACCAAATCCACCCCCCAGATAGGGCG
>CALDHF010000364.1 GCA_937941595.1 uncultured Acaryochloris sp.
AGTTAAACAAGTATCAATAGTGGCAGGCGTGGTTCCCCAGTCTTCATGGAGTTTGAGGCCCATGGCTCCCGCCTTGACCTGTTCGACTAAGGCAGCGGGCTGGCTCGCGTTACCTTTGCCCATAAAACCCAGGTTCATGGGAAAGGCATCAGCAGCTTGCAACATGCGGTGAATATTCCAGGGGCCAGGGGTGCAGGTGGTGGCGTTGGTGCCGGCAGCAGGTCCGGTACCGCCACCGAGCATTGTCGTGATACCGGATGCGATCGCAACCTCAATTTGCTGGGGACAAATAAAGTGAATGTGGGAGTCAATCCCCCCCGCCGTTAGAATCATGCCCTCGCCAGCAATCGCTTCCGTACCCGGACCAATGACACTATCAATATTGTCTTGAATATAAGGATTTCCAGCTTTGCCAATCGCGGCAATCTTGCCTGATTTGATGCCAATATCGGCTTTAACAATCCCCCACCAGTCCAGAATCAGGGCATTAGTAATGACAGTATCCACAGCACCATCAGCATTAGTAATCGGGGATTGACCCATCCCGTCTCGAATGACTTTGCCGCCACCGAATTTGACCTCATCGCCGTAGGTGGTATGGTCCTGCTCCACCTCAATAATCAGCTCGGTATCCGCCAGCCGAATGCGATCGCCTACAGTCGGTCCATAGGTTTCCGCATAGGCGCGGCGGTCCATACGATAAGCCATAGCTGCCCTTTTCGATTACTCATTCAGTCGATTCTAAATCGAAGTGAGACACCTAGCCGCCTCGGCGTTAACAAAATACGATAATGCCAGTACTCAGCACCAGAGTTAGACCGCCAGCACCTGTCCTCAGAGCTATTCTCAGCAAAATCTGAAAGCACTGCTAACGATAAGGGAGAATAATCACAAACGTTGTTCCTTGTCCCTCCTGGCTTTCGAGTTCAATTGTGCCATTCAAAGACTGGCTGACAATGTTGTAAACGATATTCAGCCCCAACCCCGTGCCACCTTGACTGCGAGCGGTGGTAAAAAAAGGTTCATACACTTTACTCAGATATGCAGACGGGATGCCGCAGCCATCATCACGATAGGTCAGCACTATCTGGTGATCGCGGTGGTCAATGTGCAGCTGTAATTGCCCAGAATCCCCGTTGGGATAGGCATGCTTGATAGAATTAGTGACCAAATTAGTAACAACTTGAGCAAATACCCCAGGGTCATTGATTAAGGTAATCGCATCGTCTCCCGTCAAATGCAACTGATGTCCGGACCGCTTGACCTGGGGTTGTAGACTGGTGACCACTTCTTGTAAATATGCTTTGAGGTTAAAGGTGCGTCGCTCACAATGGGATTGATCCACTGCAACCTGCTTAAAACTTTGAATTAGCTCTCCTGCTCGCTCTAGATTGCTCTGCAGTAACATCGAGCATCGACGGGCTACATCTAAATAACGATTGAGAATTGACCGCTTGAGTTGGCCCGATTCCGTAGCCTGCAGAAAGATCTCAGTTTCATCCGCCAGGGTTGAAGCCACGGTAATACTGGTCCCAATCGGGGTATTGATTTCATGGGCGACCCCGGCCACCAGGGTGCCTAGGGCCGCCATTTTCTCTGACTCCACCAGGCTGACCTGGGCTGATTTTAGAATTCCTAGAGCTTGGGAGAGTTCTTGGGTGCGTGCTTGGACCCGCTGCTCAAGTTCAGTATTGAGTCGATGTAGTTCAGCCTCCGCAGCTTTGCGATCGCTAATATCTCTCACCCGCACAAAGTTAAATTCATCCCCGTCAAACTCCAAGAAATTGACAACCACCTCTACTGGAAAAACCCGACCCGCTTTAGATTGGTGCACACCTTCTAGACTAAAACTGCCCTGCTGTTTGACCTGTTGCCAATGCCGTTGCCACCCCTCAGAAGTCATGGTGGGATTAATCTCGAACACTGACATTAGCATCAACTCGTCTAAAGAGTAGCCATGCATCTCACTAGCGGCTCGATTCGCATAGGCAAAGTCACCATTAGGCTTAATCCAGAAGGTGCAATCCGCCGCATTGTCCACAGAATATTGCGTAAACCTTAAAGCTGTTTCAGCTTGCTTGCGCTTGTCAATGTCTTGAACCTGCGCAAAGATAAATCCTTGGCCGTCATATTCTAGATAATTACTCGTGATCTCAACCGGAAAAATTCTGTGATCTTTGGTTTGATGGTGAGATTCAAACTGTTGATAAGAGTGTTGTTTTAAGGTTTGCCAATGCTCAGACCAGGCCTCACAGGGAAAGTTTAGATCAATATCCCAGATCCGTTTTTCCATCAGCTCTTCGGGGGAATAGCCCAAGCTTTGGCAAGCGGCTTCATTGACCTCTATAAAACCACCTGCATCATTAATCCAGAACAAGCTGGTGGCGGCGTTCTCAACCGCAAATTGCGTGAGGCTCAGGGCTTTTTCTGTGGCTTTACGCTCGCTAATATCCTGGATAATTCCCAAGCTGTAGGCCGCTTCTCCCCCCTGCACCTTAACTAGATATGCCGTGGTTTCTGCCCAAAAGCAGGTTCCATCTTTGCGAAGATATCGTTTTTCTAGGGTAAAGCTCTCCACCTCACCCGAGGATAGTTTCTGTATGGCCTGTATAGACGCCGGAACATCTTCGGGATGGGTAAGCTCAGACATTGTTATCGCTGCCAACTCTGCTTGGGTATACCCCGTCAGTTCACAAAATAGGGTATTGACCCGAATGAACTTTCCTGTTTTTATGTCCGTTTCGGCAAAGCCCAGAGCAGCTTGTTCAAAAGCTGCGTTTAACCGGACTTCACTCAAGGAAAGGGCAGCGGTTGTTTGCTTGCGTTCGCGAATATCGCGCATGATCGTGGAGAAGTACTCAACGGTTCCATCCGCGGCCTTATGGGCAATGATGACCTGGGAGACTGGTATCTCATTGCCTGCAGCATCCAAGAGGGCCAACTCTCCGGACCAAGTGCCCTGCTCAATGGCAGCCGGAAATGCCTCACGAACCAGGATGTCATTTACCCATTCAGGGTGATAGTTAGAAGGCCCTTGCTGGTTTGGATGACTTAAATCGGGACGAAGCCCTCTTAGTGGTTTATTGCACCAAACTTCTTCACCTGTCGGTGTGGCAATTCCAATGAAATCAGGGGTTGCTTCTAGCACAGCTGTGAGTTTTGCTTGCTCTTGCTCTAGGTTTTTGCGATCGCTGATATCTCGGGCTGTGCAGTGGAAGATCATTTCTTCCTGAAATTGAATGGGCGTCAGAGTAATTTCTACCCAAAAGGTTTCTCCATCCCTGCGTCTACTCAGCCATTCAAACTGTAAGCTGCCTTTTTCTATGGCTTCCTGATTGAGTTGTTTCATCTTGACGACAGACAGCTGACCATCAGGTTGTTTCTCCGGTGAAATTTGATGGGGGTGGAGTAATATCAAGTCGGCTTTACGGGAATATCTGAGGAGGTCAACAGCGGCTTGATTGCAGTCAATAAATCCTTGTTCGCCCAACAAAAAGACTGCATCTGCGGTCTGATTAAATAAGGTCTGAAGTCGTTGTTCTGAGGAGGCTAATTGTGCCGCTCTATGTTGCTCAAGCTGGTAAAGACGAGCATTTTCTAGAGCGATGGCGGCCTGGGAGCAGAGAAAGTTGAGAACGGTGATGCGATCGCAAGTAAAGACCCCAGCAGTCGACTGATTCTGCAAATACAGTAGGCCACTGAGACTGCCTTGATAGAGGATGGGTAGACACAGCACACTCTGAGGTTGGTGGGTTTCAAGATAGCGATCCAGGATGGGCAAGTCAGTTTTGAGATCGTCAATCACCAGAGTTTCTTGCGTATTTTTGACGTACTGAATCAGTTGCAGAGGGAGATCGAGATGATCAGTCAGCGGCACTAAGCATAGTTGGGTGAGTTCGGGAGTAGCGGTGACCCTAATCTGCCAAGTGTCGGCATCCGGGAGGAGAAACACTAATCGATCTGCGCCGGAGTTTTGCAACATCATGGGGGCGAGTTTGTTCAGCAATTCATCGATGTGCAGGCTATCGGAGAGGACTTGGGCTCCTTTGAGAATGGCCGAGAAGTCGAAGGCGGCATTGAAGTTGGTTTGGGCTGAATGGACGGAAGCAGAGGAATGAATGGACAGGTTGGGGTCAACGAGGCTGGCAAGGGTATCGAGAGGATGAATGGATGGGGAGGCTGCCTGAAGGATAGGTTGGAGGATTTCGGGATAACGTCGTTCTAAATCATCTGTTTTTGCTTTGGCGCCCCAGCGGGCGTAACAGTGATAAGCCTCTTGCATGTATGTTGAAGCGATTTTTTCCTTACCCCACGACAGATAAAACTGAGCTGCTCGCTCATTGGCGAGTGCTTCTTCTTGCAGATATCTATTCTCTTTTGCGCCTTTAATGGCCGTGTCATATAGCTCTAAAGCGTCCCACTTATTGTCTAAAAATCTATTTTTTTCAGCTTCTACCAAATCATATTTGTGCTGAAAGTTCATGGGAGCACTCTCAGCTAACCTTGCAAACTTAACCTGGTTAACCTGTATCTTTTGTAAATATTGAGTGACCTGTTCTGTCTCTAAATCTTTAGTGCATTGGAGGTGCTCTAAGTAGATTAAAGATTCATAGAATCGAAAAATATATTCTGTCAACCAACCAGTAAC
>CALDHF010000365.1 GCA_937941595.1 uncultured Acaryochloris sp.
GAGTTCTCCCGTAAAGGAATCCATGGCTAGAGATCTGAGAAAATTTATCCAACTCCTCGAAGAACGGGGGCAATTGCAACGGATCAAAGCCTTGGTGGATCCAGAATTAGAAATTGCTGAAATTGCCGATCGGATGTTGCAAAAGGGCGGTCCGGGTCTGTTATTTGAAAACGTTAAGGGTTCAGATTGCCCCGTTGCGGTTAATTTGCTGGGTACCGTTGAACGCACCTGCTGGGCTATGAATATGGAGTCCCAATCGGAATTAGAGGACTTGGGCAAAAAATTGGCTATGCTTCAGCAGCCCAAGCCTCCCAAAAAGCTGTCCCAGTTTGTGGATTTTGGCAAAGTTCTATTTGATGTGGTTAAGGCCAAGCCCCAACGGGATTTGCTCCCCCCTTGCCATCAAGTCGTGCTTAAAGATGAGCAGGTTGATTTATCTAAAATCCCTATGATTCAGCCCTACTGCGGGGATGGAGGCAAGGTGGTCACCATGGGGCTGGTGATTACGAAGGACTGCGAAACGGGGACGCCTAATGTGGGAGTATATCGACTGCAATTGCAGTCTAAAAACACCATGACGGTGCAATGGTTATCGGTGCGGGGCGGGGCGCGGCATTTGCGGAAGGCAGCGGAGCGGGGGCAGAAATTGGAGATTGCGATCTCAATCGGTATCGACCCCCTCATCATCATGGCTGCCGCCACCCCTATCCCCGTTGATCTCTCAGAATGGCTGTTTGCTGGCCTCTATGGTGGCAGCGGCGTTCACTTGGCCAAGTGCAAAACTGTTGATCTAGAAGTGCCTGCCCAAAGTGAGTTTGTCCTAGAAGGCACAATTACGCCAGGAGAGACAGGCGTGGATGGTCCCTTTGGCGACCACATGGGCTACTACGGTGGCATCAATGAGGCTGCGCCTCTGATCCAGTTTCACTGTATGACTCACCGCAAAAATCCGATTTATCTGACCACCTTTAGCGGTCGCCCCCCCAAAGAAGAAGCGATGATGGCAATCGCGCTCAACCGGATTTATACCCCGATTTTGCGGCAGCAGGTATCAGAAATTGTGGACTTCTTTTTGCCGATGGAAGCCCTTAGTTATAAAGCCGCAGTGCTGTCGATTGACAAAGCCTATCCGGGACAAGCGCGTCGGGCTGCATTGGCTTTCTGGAGTGCATTGCCGCAATTTACCTACACTAAGTTTGTCATTGTCGTTGATCAGGATGTGAATATTCGCGACCCGCGTCAGGTCATCTGGGCGGTTTCGTCTAAGGTTGATCCGGTGCGGGATGTGTTTATTTTGCCGGAAACGCCTTTTGATACCCTTGATTTTGCCAGTGCCAAGATTGGTTTGGGCGGACGGATGGGCATTGATGCTACGACCAAAATCCCACCAGAAACGGATCACCCTTGGGGAGAACCCCTGAAAGCGGATCCTGATGTGGCGGCGATGGTGGATCGGCGCTGGGCTGAATATGGTCTGGCAGATTTGAAGCTGGGTGAGGTGGATCCAAATTTGTTTGGTTATGAGATGTCCTGAGGGGATATTTTGGGGGAGTCTAGGCCGGTGTCATGATGTTTCTCTCTCGCGTAATGGGATTTTCTAAATCAAGTGGGATTGCATGAGTCGCATTGTAAGAGCAACGATGGTTACCTTTGGAGATTTGCAGCTCAGGCCCGAGCAACGGGTTGCAGGATTCAAACAGAAGATGGAGTGGTCATGGTCTGCGGTGCAGTTGAGAAGTGCTTGGTGCAGAGCCTCTGAAACCAGCATTAAGGTTGCGATCGCTCCCACAGTCGCCCTACCTCTTTCAAAACATCCACAGAAGGAGAGTCTATAGTCTGGGCTTTCGGTTTCAGGAGAATGCCTGTGTTCTGTTGCCATAGCGTAGTGGCATTGTCTTCCAGCTTGACATCAGGGTTAACCGGACGAAAGCCGTATTGGATAAACACCTTTTGCTGATTGGGTTGTGATAGATACTGAATAAACTCTCGGGCTTTTTGGGCCGTTTGCGCATTGACTTGACGGCGCACAATAGCCGCAGTGGGTTTGTTTTCCACCGTGGGGTTAATTTCATAAATTTGGTAAGGCTGCCCCTGCGAGACTTTGGACTGCTCCCAGCGATTCAGGGCCACACTTTCGTAATTGGTGATGATATCAGCATCGTTTGCGCCTCGGGCCACAAACTCTTGCATAAGAATATCGCTAGACCGGGCGGGCTGATAGATCGAACGCTTTATGGTCGTCAATGCCGACTGAGCCTTGGGACTACTCAAGTCAGACGTTTGCAGGGAGGACTTCTGGAGTTTGTGAGATAGCCAGAGACTCAACGTCATTTGACCACTGTTTGATCGAGTGGGGTCCGTCATCACAAAGTCAAAGCTTCCCCAGTCCGCAGATCCGCCAAAAGATCCCCATTGCTGCGCCTTCATTGCCGTTTCCAGTCGGTTCCAATTAAATCTGCCATCTGGGAATAAAGCTTTTCCCCGTTCTGGCCAGGTGATAGCAACTAGGCGAGTTTTAGCTAGTGGTGTAGGTGGATCGTAAAAAGCAGATGTCGAGTCTGGGGACGTCCAGCGCTGCTCCAAACGCTTAAGAGCATCCTGATTGGCGGGAATTAATACGGTCGGTTGAAAATCATTGCGGTCATCAATAAAGCGATTGACCATATCCAAAGACCCCTGAACCTTGAGGTCAACACGGATATTGGATTGCTGTTGATGAAATGTCTCAATCAGCGCTTTTAGGGGTGGCTCCAACTCAGAACCACTCACAACCACTAGAGTTGTTTGCGCCTGACCACCTGGCAGGACGTAGGTCAATCCTAAAGCAGCCGCAATAATGGCCACAGAAATATACAGCGATCGCTGAGACTTCACCATGGTTATTCCTATGTTAAGACCAACACATCAAGATTCTCTTGGAAATCACGCAGCTCATCACTGA
>CALDHF010000366.1 GCA_937941595.1 uncultured Acaryochloris sp.
AATTCCTCAACGGCTGCATGTAGTTTTTCGGCTCGACGGCCAATTAGAACTGCAGACCCTCCATCTTCAAGGATAATCCGGGCAACTGCTTTACCCATACCGCTAGTACCGCCGACAACGATTAGTTTTTGACCTGCAAAGGATTGAGACATGATGAACTCCTATAGATGGACTAATGAATAAATTTAAATACCTACTAGTAGGTAGATAATGAGGTAAAAAAAATTTAGCTACTGGGAAATTTGGCTGCTAAGAGTGGATAAACCACTTGCTCGAAAGTGGTGTTACTGTCCGTGGTGGAACGGGCTAGCAACTGGGCACCTTGGAGCATCGCAATCAAACCTTTGGCTTCTTGTTCAGGCTGGCAGGTCCACTGTTGGGTGTCACATCCCTGCTGGAGGAGGTTTGTTAGCCAAGCCTCGGTTTCCTGAAAGAAGGTTTGAATCTCTTCTTGGACGGCTTGGGGAAGGACTGCATAATCTGCTGCCAGCATGGCACAGAGGCAGATTTGTTTATCCTTTAAACCATTACGATAGAGATCGGCGAACTGGAACATCTGCTGATCAAGACTGGCGTTGGATTGGGCGATGCGATCGCACGCCCGCATCATGCCCTCCCGATATCGCTTCACCAGCTCTTTCACCAACTCATCCTTAGAGGGAAAGTGATAGTGAATACTGGCTTTGCGAATCCCAACTTGCTTGGAGATATCGGCGTAACTAAAGGCGCTATAGCCCCGATTTCGCACCATCTCCTGGGCAACATCTAGGATTTGAGTGGCAGTGTTTTTTTCCATAGTCTAATTATCTACCATCTAGTAGGTAGATGTCAAGCTTGGGTTCTTGAAAAGGGTTAAGTAAAACTGCATAGCAATAAAAAAATAGAATGTCAACTTATGTTGCGCATTGTTTACATAAGTGTTATCTTAATTTACATAAAGATACATTTTTCGCCTTGTTTTTTGTAATTGGCACCCACAGTGAGTTGAGAGTTATCCCATGCTTGTCCTTATTTCATTTGCGATCGCAGGCAAAGTACTCGGTTCAGTTCTAAGAACCGAGGGATATTCTCCAGTAGAGCAAATGGCTGCTTACACTCAACAGGCGGGTTCAACACCTTTGCAGAAAACCAAAAGCTTTGGTTTTGATTTATCTAGCAATAATCCCAACTCAATGCAGCATTCGATTCCAGAACCTTGCTAAAGATTTCGAATCTTTCATTGGGTAACAGCACTCTCCTCTCGCTCATCTGTCATAGATGAGTGATTTTTTTTACAGCAATTGTTCTGTAAACACGCCAGACTCAAGCAATTAGATCAATCCAAAAGGATGAGCATTAACAAGCTGATGGAGGAACGGTCTCTTAGATCATTTCCTTAGAATGAAATGTAAACTTTTTCCAAAAAAGGTTATCAGAACATTTGTAAAAACAACAGTTTGCATTTGAGAAAGCCAGGTAGAGTTACCTATATCTATACATTAACGCTTTGGCTTAGTAGCTCTTAGATCCTATATATCGTAGGTAGTCTGATACTTCTTCTTCACGAACTGCCTAGAGTATCAAATCAACGAAATGGAGAACCTTATGCACCAGAATCAGTTGGAAAACTCACCTGTTGGAGATGAATCTAGAAGACTAATTCTTCTGGAAGACATTAGAGACACCGCGAGAACCAACGACTTTGGGACGGCTCGTGAAGTTTTGCCCTCCCTATATTCAGGTGATATCAACATCGACCATCTTGACAACTTTCTGGACCGTAGTTCGCAAGGTGGACTCCAAACGCAAGGATTGATATCGAATAAGGCAGTTATCCAAGAGGTTGTGCTAACGCTAAAAGGTAACGGTTCAGCCGCTAGTGTTCCATTTCTGCTTAATGTAGATATTGGTTCTTTTAATGGCTTTTGGGGTTTGAAATCGAAAGGCTTGTCTAGCGGGCGTCGGCCCAGACAAGATAGTTATCTAGAAGATATTAACCAAGTTTTTCTAGATGTCATGAGAGACAACGGCGCTGGGACGGCTGATGTTGCCCGAGTAGGCGCTATCCTTTACACAAGTATCTTTGATTCTGTAAATGGAATAGCGTCTAGAGGTCGACAGCAGAGCTATAGTCAGTATTCTGTAGATGCTTTAGATGCACCGCGTCGGGCATCTCAGTATGCAGCAGCTTTAGCAGCCTCTCATGAAGTTTTGTCCTCCCTGTATCCAGATGACACCAACATCGATCGTCTTGATGCATTGTTGGACCGTATCCCGAGAGGTAGACCCCAAAGGTTGGGACGGGAATGGGGCATGGCCGTTGCCCAAGAGATCTTGTCCGAACGCGAAGGCGACGGCTCAGCCGATAGTGTTCCATACCAGCCCAATACGGACATTGGCGGATTTGATGGCTCTTGGGGGTCGAAGCAATTCGCAACCGTAACCCCTTTTAGCGAAGGCTTTGAGCTTAGCGACTTTGCGTCTGATGGTCCACCCGACTTAGACAGTCAACAGTATGCTGATAGCTTCAATGAAGTTAAACAATTGGGGTCTCTTGACTCATCTGTGAGAAGCGATGACCAGAGTGAAGCTGCCAAATTCTGGCAGCAAGCCTCGGGCACAAGTCGCCCTACAGGCATTGCGTTTGAAGTGACTGAAGCATATGCCGATAATACTCGGCTGAGCCTTCAAGATGAGGCAAGATTGTTTGCCCTAGCCGGAATCGCTAACTTGGATAGCCTAACTGTCGCTTGGGATGCTAAGGCAGAATATGAGTTCTGGCGGCCTCGTGATGCTATTCGTTCTGCCGAGGCTGACGGCAATGATTTAACAACTGCTGATCCTACATGGGAAGCGTTTCGTGGCGAAGGCAATCAGGGAGGTTCCCCAGAGTACCTCTCAGGGATGGGGGTTTTCGCTGGGGCCTGGTCTCAAGTTCTGACTGAGTTCGATCAAGATTACACTCATCACCGCAACCACCCATGGGGTGGCGGAGATTATGATCTATTCGGTATAGGGGCGGGCTATAACAGTAGCGGTGGTTTGCACTGGCCCCCAGCCTATGAAAACGACAGCGGATTTGATCTCGAGTTAACTCTAGATACGCTTGGAACCGATGTTGTGAGATCATACGATTCGTTTGGAGCAGCTGCTCAAGAGGCAGCAAATAGTCGGATTTGGCTGGGCACCCATTTTGGTTTTACTGCCCAAGACAGCTTAGATATTGGACAGGAAGTGGGAACCTTTGTCTATGATACTCAGCTTCAGCCAGTCTGACGGGTTCTGTCTGTTGATCTAATTCAAGACTCGCATCATTGCCAAGGCACCGAAGGTAACCAAACTATTGACAGTTGTATGGGCTGTTAAAGCTGTTGCACGACTCGGGGATAGCAACATGCCGATTTGGAATTCAAGTGCTTTGGCAAGGGTGGGCTAGCTCTGAAAGATAGCCCTATGCCCATACCGTAAACACATAGACAAAATAAGCCCTATATAAAGTGCCAATTGTTCCTAGGGCAATACGGCCTTTTAGGGATTTGTAGTGGCGGTATAGCAGGATGCAACTGATCACAACGGCTAGCACTTCTAAGCGAGTGACGATGCCCCCATGATGATCAGGATCCCAATAAGAAATCGGACTCTCAAAGCGCCAGTCGGAAAATGGGAAAAGATGATGGTGAC
>CALDHF010000367.1 GCA_937941595.1 uncultured Acaryochloris sp.
CAGGTTCCCTGTGATGAGACCAATCTTGCCCATCGAGCCGCTCGTTTGATGCAACAACAATTCCCAGGCAAGGGGGGAGTGGCAATTACGATTGATAAAAAGATACCCATTGGCGCCGGGTTAGCAGGTGGTTCAGCGGATGCGGCGGCAGTGCTGGTGGGGTTAGATTTGATGTGGAATTTGGGACTAACGCAAACAGAATTGCAGACCTATGCGGCTCCACTGGGGTCTGATATCCCTTTTTGTGTGTCTGGAGGCACCGCTTTGGCTTTGGGGCGTGGGGAAGAATTAACGCCTTTACCTGATTTAGATCAGCTCTATGCCGTGTTAGCGAAGTATCGAAGTTTATCAGTGGCGACCCCTTGGGCCTATCAAACCTATCGTCAGCAGTTTGGTGACTCTTATGCTCGGGAGCCTGAAGCTTTGGAACGCCGTCGTCGAGAGGGACATTCCGTGGAGCTGTTAGCAGCGGTTACCCATCGTGATTCTTTGCAAGTTCCTCAACATCTTTATAATGATTTAGAGAAAGTGGTTCTCCCCCAATATCCCCAGGTGCAAAAAATTCGAGATCTATTCCAAGAGTTGGGCGCTTTGGGAACGATGATGTCTGGATCGGGGCCGACGGTGTTTGGGTTGACGGATTTGCGATCGCAAGCTGAAACCATGGCCTTGCAATTACAAACTGCTGTTGCTGATCCTGATTTAGAAATTGTAGTTACCAAGTTTTGCAGTAGTGGTATTCAACTCCTCTCATAGCCCTGGGAATGGGTGGTGAGTGGAGCCTGGTGCCGATATGAGTATCTTCGTAAAACAGGCTCTCAGTAAAGTCAGAAAAAAGACCTTATTGCCGTTACTATCGGCTGCTTTTTTACGAGCAAACACCCCAACAGACAAAGAGATTACCTACGCCGATATTGAACTATCTCTAGAACAGCTTTGTCTCCTGTATCCGATCCGTGTCACCAGGCTACTCAACGGCCTTGATCTGGAGCAAGATGGCTTGAGGCAGGTGCAGGCAGCTTTTGCCAAAAACGATTTATTGACTGCTTGCGAAACACTAGTTGCATACTATCAAGACGGTGGAACCACTACGTGGCTGAGAAAATCCGACCTCAGCCCTAGCAACGCCAGGATTGAATTCGGCGATTTGGTGCTCCAAAACAGTCTGACTTTTCAGTCAGTCAGGGGAACAGTCCCGCAAAATCACAACGCTCAACTGGACTGGATATACAAAGGCCCCCATGCCGATCGCGAATGGGCTTGGTTTCTAAATCGTCACTATCATCTTTTAGATTTATTCGCCGCCTATCAAGAGACGGGTAACCCTATTTATATTCGTTACCTAAACCAACAAGTGATCGACTGGGTGCTCTCAAGCCCCTCAAAACGTAGCCCCACCGTGTGGTCACAGTGGCGCGGCTTAGAAGTCGCATTCCGAATGCGTCATTGGTCTTCTCTTTTCTACGGTTTGCAGCAGGTGGCAGCCTTTACCCCCACTGCCCGCATCTTGATGTTATCTAGTCTGCTGGACCATGCCCACTACCTCAGAACCAGCTATTCCTGGGGGGCCAATTGGTTGGTAACCGAAATGACTGGACTAGCAACCCTAGGGTGCTGTTGGCCAGAGTTCAAAAGAGCGCCGCACTGGGTGACGTATGCCAGCCGTCGGCTGCTCCAAGAACTGCAGCAACAACTCTATCCTGACGGAGTCCAAAAAGAACTGACCAGCCATTACCACCGAGAAGTTCTCCAGGGTTATCAGACTTATGCGGACTTGATGGACGTATCGGGGCGTCCAGTCTCAGACACTCTGCGCTCCAATCTAGAAAGCATGTGGAATTACCTCGCCTATTCCCTGCGTCCGGACGGTCACGGCACTCTAAATAATGATTCAGACCGTGATGATAACCGGGCTTTAGTGATCCAGGCTGCCAAAACCTACCACAGAGCCGACTGGACCTATATTGCCACTAACGGCAAAGCTGGTCAGCCACCCCAGGATTCCCCCTCCACGGTCTTTCCCTGGGCAGGACAAATAGTGATGCGGAGTGGTTGGGATGCTCACGCCCACTGGGCCTTTTTTGATATGGGTCCTCTAGGTATCTACTACCACATTCATACTGACAAGCTACATCTTTCCATTTCTGCCTATGGACGGGACTTGCTAGTGGATAGTGGTCGATATAGCTATGTGCGCAGTAAGTTTTGGCATTACTTTAGAGGAGCAGCCAGTCATAATGTCATTTTGGTAGAGGGCCAGGGACAGCAAGCAGATACTAGAGAAGCCCAGCAACCTGTGGGTGGTTATGCCCTAGAGCCAGAGTTTGATTTTGCCCGAGGCACGTTCGATCGGGGCTTCACGAACGTCAAGGGCACGGCTATCCATAAGCGAGCAATTGTATATCTCCGGCACCAGTATTGGATTGTGATCGATCAAATTACGACTGATCGGCCTCGTCACATTGAACCGCTGTGGCATTTTCACCCTGATTGCAGGGTTGCTATTGAGGGGGAGTCTGTGGTCTCTAACAATGCTGATGCTGGCAATCTACGTATTATTCCCGACCCCACTTTGTCTTGGACCGTTAACCTTGTTCAAGGCCAGGAAGCGCCTGTGCAAGGGTGGTGGAGCGAAAAATACAACCATAAAGTGCCTAACCCTACCGCTATTTATTCCACTCAGATTGAGCAGTCCGCCCTCTTTGCCTGGATGTTGCTACCAGCTTATGGCAGAGTCCCCCACCCCACGATGGAGCGGCTGTCTGCGCCAGAAGGTGCCATTCGCTTAGGGATTAAACTGCCTGATCAACCACAGGATATAATCGCGGTGCGCATCTCAGGTGACGCCATCATTGACTTAGGATCTGGCTTAAACCTAGAGGGGGATTGTGCCATTTTGAGAACCCACCAACCCCCTCTCCTCTGCAATGGCGTGATCAAAGATGCGGATTCTACCGTGATTTATGAACATAAAAGGTCAGCAAAAGACTAAAGAACTGAGGAGAGTAGCTAGATCTTGAGCCTAGGCAATGATATGGGTAACCCGCGCATCGCTTGGCTGCTGAAAAGAACGGCATTTTATTGGCAACCCCTTCTGAGTGAATTTACACAACTGTTGCCTCAGACCAAAATCTTTACAGCCAGCTGGCCTGGATTTGCCAGGGGGTATGACAAGGCATTTTCGGTGGAAGTGGTAGGAGAGCGCAAACTAATCCGCTGGTCTCAAGCTGCTGGAGGATATAGTCCGAGTTTCACCTATGTGTCTCCCAAGATTATTCGATCTTTACTCCAGTTTCAGCCGGACGTGATCTTTGTAGATGGATTTGGGATGTGGACTGTTTTTGTCTTATGTCTCAAGATTGTGAAACCATGGCGGGTTGTGATTGTTTGTGATGGCAGCTCCCCGGGAGTAGACCATCGTAATTCTAAGACCCGACTATGCTTGCGACGAATCATGACTCGGCTGGCGGATGCGTTTGTCACCAATAATCAGGCCGGGAAAGCTTACTTTACGGACGTGATGGGGGCTGAGGAACAGCGTGTTTTTGCCAGACCCTATTTAATACCTGATGCCAAATCTCTATCGCAAAGCTCTCAAGGCCAGAGTCTGCCAGATTTACAGTTGCCCCATCCCATCTTTTTATTTGTAGGAGAAATTGTACCTAGAAAAGGGTTGCATGAGCTTTTTCAAGCCTGTTCTCTACTCAAAAAAGACGGTATTAATGACTACTCGTTACTGATCGCAGGTGAAGGCTGGCAACGTCAAGAACTAGAAGATTGGCTGGAAACCCATGACTTAAAATCCCAGGTGAAGTGGTTAGGAAAAGTGACCTATCAACAGTTAGGTGCTTATTTCCAATATGCAGATA
>CALDHF010000368.1 GCA_937941595.1 uncultured Acaryochloris sp.
AACCATATTCGTGATTCTCTACTCCAAACGCCAGGGATAACCGGAGTATTTGAGACCCATAGTACTGAAGAAACCATCCTAGAAGCTGTTCGCCAAACTAAATCTGACGGTATTATCCTGATTGGAGACTCCACCTCTACAGGTAAAGCCAATCGCAAGAACATAGCAAACCTCATCAATCATCCCCAGGCGCCCAAAGAGATTATTCATATTGTCGATTTAGTGCCTCAAGATATTCAATCAACACTATCGTCCTATCCCTCCGAGTGGCCTATTTTTCTTCTAGGACAACTCCGCCGAGGACATGCTCAGGGACCTCTCATTAACTTTGAGAGAGAAACGGAACTCATTGCTGCAGCAGTCCCCAATCCCATCTATACAGACTCAATGATGAGAATCGGCAACGGAGCTGTTGGCGGTAAGATCTTAGATGGCAACTTCCATGCCCAACAAGCCGTAGCATTAGCTGAACAGATTCTGAATGGCACTTCCGTAGATAAGATCTCTCCCATTACCCAGTCAGAAAATCGGTGGCTCTTTGATGACAGAAAACTCCACAAAATCGGCCTCTCCCATGAGGATGTCCCCGAGGGGAGTCAACTCCTTTATCGCCAAACCTCCTGGTTCGATGAAAATCAAAACTTAGTGATAGGCATTGCTATTCTTGGTCTTTTAGGCAGTCTAATTATCTTGTTTTTAGCAATATCAAGGCGACGGCAAAGACAAATTGCCCAGGAACTCCGCTTAAATCAAGATGAACTTAAATTAGTCCAACAAAGCCTAGAACAACGAGTCAAGCAAAGAACAGCAGAACTCTCCACTGCCAAGGAAAAAGCAGAGATTGCCAATCATGCCAAAAGCGAGTTTTTGGCCAACATGAGTCATGAACTGCGGACGCCTCTGAATGCGATCTTGGGATTCAGCCAGTTACTCCAGAACGAGGGCAATATTCCTGATACCCATCAAAAACATGTGGGCATTATCAACCGCAGTGGAGAACATCTCCTCACTCTCATCAATGATGTTTTGGAACTCTCCAAAATTGAAGCAGGCCAAGCCGTTGTCAACAACTCCACCGTCGATCTCAAAGAGCTGGTGGATACGTTGCAATCCATGATGCAGCTCAAAGCCTTATCCAAAGGGATTACCCTCTCCACCGCTGTTGATCCTGCGGTCCCCCAATTTATCGAAACTGATCCGATCAAATTGCGGCAAATATTGATCAATCTTTTGGGGAATGCCATCAAGTTTACGCAGCAAGGGGAGGTCACCCTCACCCTCTGCCCCTTAAAACATAGTCCTACGGATGGTTCGTTACATTTGCAATTTGCAGTCAGTGACACGGGGCGGGGGATTGCCTCAGAATCTCTGGAAGATATTTTTACCCCCTTTGTTCAGACCAAAACCGGACAGCAAAGCCCAGAAGGGACCGGCCTCGGCCTTGCCATCTGTCAAAAGTTTGCCAAACTCCTGGGGGGAAAAATCACCGTCGACAGTACCCTCAACCAAGGCAGCACCTTTTACTGTGCGATTCAAACGCAATCCACAGTTTCTCCTCCAGTCTCTAAAGGCCAATACGCTAGCGTTGTCCAGCTAGCTCCAGGACAAGACAAAAAGCGTATTTTAGTGGTCGATGACCAGCTCGAAAATCGCGAATTGATGGTCAATTTACTCTCTGCCATTGGGTTCGAGACCCAAGAAGCAGTGAATGGGCAAGATGCGGTTGAGAAAAATCACCGATGGCATCCCCATCTGGTGTGGATGGATTTACAGATGCCTGTCATGGACGGCAAAACGGCCCTAACCCTGATCAAAGCCACGCCAAGTCCACCCATTGTGATTGCCTTAACCGCTAACATTTTCGATTGTGATCTCACTCAAGCCCTTGCAGATGGTTTTGATGACTATATCTGTAAGCCATTTCGCACCTCGGAAATCTGGGAAAAAATGGCCAATCATCTGCAGATAGAATTTATCCAAGGGGATCCATCCACCAGCACTATGTCTCTCACGCCTGAATCAGTCGATGTTTCGCTGATATTACAAGATCTCAAATATCTACCCATAGACTGGCAAATACAGCTTTTGCAAGCCTCTCAATCCCTCGACACACCCAAGATTGAAAATCTGCTGACTCAAATTCCTGAGCGTCATACGCCACTGCGCCACCTCCTTGCAGAATGGAGTCACTCCTTTCGATTTGATCTTATCCTCGATGCCCTTGAGTCCCTCAGCCTATCCTCTCAACGCTAAAAATCTATTCCTGATGGATGAATAGGTTTCATTGTCCTAATCACTGATACAATCCCAACGTGAACCCTGTGGATATGCTGATATGACGAATTCCTCCAATACAACGGGTGCGGAAGCAGTTGATGTTGCGATCTCAAAAGGTCTCGACCTGGACGGCTCCCCAATTCCTGCTGCCAAGCTGAATCTCTACAATCAGGTGATGGGACTAGAAGGCAATCGCCAACGCAGCGGTGTATCTAATACCATGCGATCGCGAATTGTCCGGATTGGGGCCAAGCATATTTCTCAATCAGACCTCAACCAAAAGCTTTTAGATGCAGATTTTGCACCTTTAAAAGATAAAGAAATAGCCTTTTATTACAGTGGTAAATAAGCCTTCTGCTCAGGATGTCCGCCAGTACCTGCAGACGCTGGCCAATGCCGAGATTGCCAAGAAAAACCAACGCTTCTTTAAAACAGGGGTAGGCGACTATGCTGAAGGAGAGCAGTTCCTAGGCATTCGAGTTCCAGTTTTGAGGAAGCAGGTTGTTCAGTATCAAGGTCTTGCTCCTACCGAAGTGATTTCTTTACTGAAAGCTCAGTTCCATGAAGAGCGCTTGTTGGCCCTCTTTTTGCTGGTTAAGCAATTTCAGACAGCTTCCAGCGAAGAACAGGCTGTTCTCTTCAACCTCTATCTCAGCAA
Source organism: uncultured Acaryochloris sp. (assembly GCA_937941595.1). GTDB lineage: Bacteria > Cyanobacteriota > Cyanobacteriia > Thermosynechococcales > Thermosynechococcaceae > Acaryochloris. The sequence continues at coordinate 2,936 of CALDHF010000368.1, forward strand.
TACTCAATACATCAATAACTGGGATTTGGTTGATAGTTCTGCCTATCAAATTGTCGGAGCCTTTTTAGAGGATAAAGACCGCCAGCCTGTGTATATACTGGCCCAATCCCAGAGTTTATGGGAACGTCGGATTGCCATGATTGCCACTTTTTATTGGATTCGTAACCATGACTTTGTCGATGCTTTAAAGATCGCCGCACTGCTTAGAGATGATGCTGAGGATCTGATTCATAAGGCTGTGGGCTGGATGCTACGAGAAATTGGCAAACGGGATATTGACGCAGAAAAAGCCTTTCTAAAAGTGCATTACCAAGACATGCCTCGCACCATGTTGCGGTATTCGATAGAGAAATTTCCGGCACCAGAGCGTCAGCAATACTTGAAAGGTCTGGTTTAAATTGCCTGTGGTAGGGCGATGTAAGCATTAAATGTCTTGATGTTAGCGCAAATGGCCATAGACGAAATGTCTATGGCCACTTGACTATTCACGAGGGGGTATCGTAGGTCTCTACTTCCTTGTGGGATTAAAGTAAATGGATTTAATCCCTTAGCTGTGGTGCTCCTCAGAGGCTTGGCTAGCATCTAAGGCTGGCTGAGAAGCTTCGCCATGGTCTATAAGATTGACCTTCACAACTTTGTGCTGTTCTGTTTCTACCTTAGGTAAGGTGAGGGTGAGAATGCCTTCCTCAAAAGAGGCCTCAACTTCAGTATTTTGAATAGCTACGGGTAGCTTAGTGCCCCGACGGAAGTGACCATAGTTGATGTCTGTGAATAACCGTTTTGTACCTTCTTCTAGTGAGTCAGGATGACGCACTCCAGAGATGGAAATAGAGTTGCGAGTGACTTGGATATCTAAGTCTTCTGCTTTAACACTAGGTAAAAAGGCTTTCAGAACGAGAGCATCTCCCTGATCCCAGAGATCGATGGCAGGTGTCCAGCTTGCGTAGGTTGAGGATTTATCGGTATCGATAACCCCTTCAAAAAGATGATCAAGCTGGCGACGAACAGCATCTACTTCTTCAATTGGGTTCCAGTAACGAATCATCATCGGATTTTTACCTCACAATACAATGACTATCAATCACGTTGCGGTCATAACCGCTGTGTTTGTGTTAAATCCAATATGCAATATCTGGCCCTTGACTGAAAATCTTGAGAACCCTACTTTCCTTGTCGAAAAAACCCTACAAAGGCTAGAGCTAAGAGAGTTGTTATAGCTTGAGAGTGAATGTCTGTATTAGATGTGGTATCTGAAGACTAGGTTGGATTGGATCCGGTTCCAAGGCTTTATCTGCTATGTTTTGCCCATATTTTAGAAAGTAGAAGGGCTGTAAACCTTATAGGGGACGCACGTGTTGAGACACTTCTGCGCTCAGAGTGGGGTGGATGATGGAGGAAGGAATAGAGTTCGCGTTATTGATCCACTGGACGGAAAAGCCCAACACGGGGAGGAGGAGGGTGATGACGGCTGCGTGAGACATCAAAATGAATTGTTTCTGGAGCGTATTCATGGTGATCTCTAACCTCATGTCTTGTCACATTTATGAGTATGCAGGGTTAATGAGATTGTCGAAGTGATGGCAATTGAAGTTCCCCGTGATTGTGGTCACTTCTGCTATCTGTGAGACTAACGAACTCAATTTTTTGCTGTTACTGCCTTTTGTAGCCAGGAGTTGAGCCCAGTCGAGAGCCAATGATTATAAGGACATCCCTAGATATTTGGGGTGCGAGGAGTGATGGCTAGCGAAGCGAGAACTGTTGCTAGTCCTTTGAGTAAAGCTTGATTTTCGTTAGGAGTGCCGATTGCAGTACGGAAATAATGGTCTGCTAACCCAGGTTTGGAGCCAAAATCAGCAACCCAGATGTTTTGATCTTGTAATGCCTTCACCAGTAAATTCGATGGCAACTTTAATGGCTGGGTATCCACAAATAGGAAATTGGTATCGCTGGGATAGACCTTAAATCCTAAAGCTGATATTGATTGCTGTAACTGAGGTTTCTCGGCTAAGACGCGTTGGATATTTGCCTGAATATAGGTTTGATCCTCGAGGGCGGCACTACCGGCTGCGATCGCAACTTTATTCACAGGAAACAACTGGGCAGCTCGATATAGATAATCGACGACTGGGGCATTGGCGATCGCATACCCAATCCGTAACCCTGCTAAGCCAAAACTTTTGGAGAGACTGCGCAACACAATCAGGTTGGGGTAAGTATCAACGAGATCGGCAATCGTCGTTTGGCACAGCTCAAAGTAACATTCATCCACCACCACCATGCAATTGACTCGATTAAGAACTTCAATCAAGGTGTCACGGGCAACTAGATTGGCGGTGGGGTTATTGGGATTGGCAATATATAGGACTTTGGTGTCAGACGTGACCTTAGCGACAATGGCTTCAACATCCAGACCAAAATCAGGACTGCGTTGCACCAAGACGGGGACACCGCCCATCACTTGCGTCGCATGCCCATAGACGAAGAAGGTCGGGATGGGTAACAAGACTTGTTGTCCAGGCTGGACAAATACCTTGATAATCAGCTCAATTAAATCATCAGAGCCATTGCTGAGAATGATTTGCTCTGGCTTGGCCCCAGTATAGGTAGCGAGTTTGTCGCGGAGGACGCCCCCAAGGACAGCGGGGTAACGATTACAGGTAGATGCTGCTTTTGCGATCGCATCCACGACTCGCGGTGAAGGGGGGTAGGGCAGTTCTCCTTTATCAAGACGAATGGCCTGATCATCTTTGGCGGGACCCGCACTTTTCGAGGTGAGGGTGCGGATGGCAGGATTGACCCACTGTTCAATCGTGTCTAGATTTAAGGTCATGTTGGCTCAATTCCTAACGCTTGAGGCAAGGCTTGGATACTGTCGATCACACAATCACAGCCTAAATCCATAAACATTTGCACCTGCTCTGCTTTCGCCCGAGTGGCTGTAAACCCTGTGAGTACGCCAATGGACAAGCAACCCGAGCGTTTGGCGGCGACGACATCACTAGCTGCATCGCCAATGTAGGCAACATCGGTGCGATCTCGGTTTTGAAACGCTTCGGTACAAAATACGGCTGGATCAACATCTAGGTGTAGCGCTTTAAGTAAAACAAAGGGATGAGGTTTGCCCAATTTCAGCGGAGCTTGGTCCGTGCTCAGATGGCTTTCAGCATCGAGAACTTCGTCATAGGTGACAATTCGCTGGGGATCGAAATAAGAAAGTAATCCCAGGGCAGTTAGGGGTTCAATGACTTCATTGCGGGGGCGACCGGTTGCGATCGCAAGGGTATATCGCTTCGCATCGTCCAGAATTTGCAACGTGTTTTTGATCTGAGCTAGATCAAGGACCGTCTCATCATCAGGCAAGGTAAATCCTTTGCGGCCTTCATACCAAGCCTGGAAATTCTGGTAACACAACTCCCACAGACCGCCATGAGCTGCCGATAAGGTAATTCCCAAATGAGTTTGATAAAACTGATTAATATATTCAGTCACCGCTGCCCCTTTGAGATCTATAGTTTCCTGCCAGAATTGGGCAATAGTAGACTCACTCACTTTGGGGTCAAAGTTCAGGCCTTGCAGATGTTGGCCTAAGGTCTGCCATTGTTCTGGATGGGCTAGATTAACCTTGCCCTGAAGGTGAGACCATTGTTCAGGGGCACATTGCTGGAATTGTTGAAGCAGTCCTGCTAAATGCAAACAAAATACAAAGTAGGTTAAATCCCAGTTGGAATTAATGGCCCGCCGTTTGAGTTCGTAAATGAAAGTATTGCTAATTGTCTGCTGGCCATCAGCTAAAACAAGATGAGGCTGAGTTAGAGCTTCACCAAAATAGTGAGTCAAACCTAAATAATCGGGTTGGGTCATCAGTTCCCATACCGTTAACCGTGCCGTATTCCAATATTTTTGTTCGCTAGTAATGACCCCATCTAAATCAAAGATCAAAAAATTGATCTGATCGCGCTGGCTAGACAAGGTCGTTTGCACAGGCTTGGAAAGGGATTGCTTGGTTGGATTCACGCAGATAGACCCACCCTGGGGCTGGATGAAACAATTGAGGGTACGAGTACAGGGGGAACCGCTGTAGTACGAGATCTCAGACCTCGACCTTAGCACTCCATCAGGGTGAAACCCAAGCCTCCAGTATTAACCCTCGCATGACGTCAGTTCCATGAGTGTTGCAATAACAGCAATATGGATCACAAGGTGATGCAGGTTACTTCTTAGGCGCTGGCACCATCCAAATCGGAGAGCTACCATCCTTGACGGCATAGGGGCCAGAGAAGAAAGGATTACGAATGCCGGGCAGTAACTGCACGTCAAAAATCTCATCCACCCCACTTTGGAACTCCAACAACCCCACCTGCTTCCCTGCCTTTAAATCTACAATCGCCATCCCACACTTCAGAGCATCAAAGCGTTCACAGATAGGTAAATTCCCAAAGGTAGAGGTTTCACGCACTTTGGATAACCCTACAAAGGCCAACTGGCCCGCAAGCGCTAGCCCTCTGGGATAGCCGGGGAGTTCCAGCACTTTCTCTTGTTGCCCGGAAGATAGGGTGACTCTAGTGACTTCTCCTCGCCCTGAGTTTAGAACCCACAGATGCTCTTTTCCCACTCGGGGAGAATGGGGCATGGACAACCCCTGAGTCACGATATTCCCAGTGGGGATGTCCAAAACACAACCATCCGTTGCTTTATTGGGCCGCCATCCTCCTGCTGTGTTGGTTTGTCCTAAAACAGTCGCGTACTTTGGCTGGCCGTTGGCTAATGCCACTCCGTTCAGGTGACAGCGATCTTCTGGGGCTAGCTCATTTACAAAGCTGGGTTGCCATTGCGGGACAAAACTATAGTTATTGTCTAAAGAACATAAACAAGAAAATCGAGTATTAGTCACCACTAACTGTTCTTGTCCCCACACCAGTTCATGTACAGAGATCTCGCTGGTGTAATGGGCACCTCGAATCAAAAAACAAGCATCATGGGTATTGGCAGTTCCTACCCGAGCCGCGAGGTCAGGGGCATTTTTTAAAAAATAAATCCAATCTTTGCCACCGACAGCAATTTGGTTTCGTCCGACAGCAACGCCCATCGCCCGTTCAAAATTATGAAAAGAAAGCTGCAGCTCACCCTCATGGACACCTGCAACAACCAGCTTGCCAGCCTGATAAGTGGACAACAAAAGGGAAGACCCTAATTGAGTCAGTATCGGCACCAAATTGTTGGTGTATTCATAACGAACTTCTCTGTGGGCAGTTTTGTCTTGGTCAATACTGCTCTGAGAGGATGATGGGGGCATATTCACCATATTTGAGTTAGAAAACACTAACTAAAGAATAAACCTCT
>CALDHF010000369.1 GCA_937941595.1 uncultured Acaryochloris sp.
GCCTCCAGCATCACTGATATCTTCTACATCTGTAGACGCCAAACGCAAGATGTCGAAGAAGCGAGACAAATCTTAGTCACAACCCTCGCGCTTTTAAGTGTCTGCCCCGTCGATCATTCTAGACTTGCAGCAGCACTTGAATCTGGCCTCGCTGATTTTGAGGATGCAGTACAAATTGCTTGTGCTGAAGCGCAGAATCTGGAGGCAATCATTACTCGCAATCCCCAAGACTTTCAGACGACCAACATCTCTGTGTTCTCCGCCGATCAGTTCATAGAAAAGCAGACTGAGTAGCTCTGCTGCTGTGGGTGGTCAGACAGCTTGGAATATTGACTCCATCCATGGCTAACATAGTAGTCGGCATGATGCCTGGTGAGATCGTCAGCCACAGTACTACATCAAGCCAGAAAGTTCAGAGAGGCTTTACTGTTACAAGTTTTGTAGCCATGCCTGCCTCATATGACCTCAGCCTGAGGGAATCGATCGCGTAAGGGCTTGAGAATAGGACAAGGAATTTGGGTATCCAGTTTGGTTTGGCGTTGCCAATCAAACCAATTCCAGTTGAAGGGAGCCTGTCTAGCTGCTGACATCCATAAAAGCCGTTTGGCCCGAGTCATGGCCACATAGAGCAGCCGAAACTCCTCGGCACGTTTAAGGTCACTGGCTCGTTGCCATGATGTCTCAATGTTGGGTAAGGGGTCACGATTAGATAAAGATAATTTTCTGTGAATGCCAGCCCGGATCTGAGCCCGAGCGACTTCGGCCAAATTAAACGGCCCTAGGAATTGGCTATGGGCAGGCACTCGCAATTCACCCGGAATAATGCGTTCATGTAAAAACGGCAGAAACACATAATCCCAATCCAGTCCCTTGGCCTTATGCATCGTAATGATAGTCAGTTGGCGAGGCCGTAAATATTGGGTTTCAACGTCATCGACATCCACGGGGTCAAACCGCTCTGAACTGATGAGCTCCTGCAAAATGGGTAAGGTGGTGGTCATCGCTGGCGCTCCCTGGGCTTGTTGAGATAGGCGGGCAGCGAGTTTGTCGGCGGTCGCTAACTCAGTGGCGTTATATGCCAAGGCGATGGCTAAGAAGGAGATCAGCCGATAATGGGGGAGTTCCCACCGCGCCCGTAGCAACTGACAGCTAAAGATTCGGGCTTGCTGTACGAGCTCCGATTGAGGCGGGTCCAAGGGGCCAGGATAGAGAAATGCTTCGGGTTGACTGGCCAATGGATGTACATCTTGAGCCGGGATGCGCTGCCGAGCCACAAAGATTTGCAGGGCGGCTTTGAGGGTATCTGGGGAATGGGGACGGGCCAAAAATTGAAGGACCGTCAGCATTTCTAAGGGGACTTGTGACGGTCGCCCCCCACCCCCGACATCTAGAATTTCAATCCCGTGGGCAGCGAGATCAGTAGGTTGGTCGGGGTCCTGTAATCGCTCGGCAATAAAGCTGCCTTGCTTATTTTCTCGGACTAAGACGGCTGCACTGGTATCAGGATTAGCTTCGAACAACTCACACACCCGCTGGCCAATCAAATCCACGGTTTCATAGACATCAGAGGGAGTATGAATTTCTAAACCTTGTCCTTCAGGACTGGGATTGGCATTCACTTGCGGATCCTCTCCGGCCACGGCTTGAATGGCTTGGGGTTGGAAGGGTTGTTCTTGACCCGTAAGATCAGACTGATTAATCCAGTCCAGCATAAAGTTCGCGGCTTGGATAATAATCGGGGTACTGCGTCCGGCTTGATTCATGGTTGCTAGCCGATTGTGCTGCTGACTTTGGGCACAAAACGTTCGGAAGAAAATTGGATCAGCCGGGGTAAAGGTGGAGTTAATGGCTTGGTTCGGATCCCCCACCCGCACCAGGTTAAGTGAGGCTGACTCTCTCTGGCCTGCTAAGAACTCCAGGAGCCGGAACTGTAAAGGAGTGGAATCCTGGGCTTCATCTTCAAAGACCGCAAAGACTTGTTGTTGCCAGTGGTGACGGGCACTGAGATTATCCAGCACTTGGAGGGCTGCCAAAATCATGTCGTCGTAGTCAATCAACTGCTGGGCTTGCAGTAACCGTTGGTATCGCTCGTAGAGACCGGCTGCGATCGCAAGCACTGATACCTCTTCTTGTACCTGTTCCGCCAGGTCATAAAGTTGGTGCGGACTCAAACCCGAACTTTTGGCTTCGCGAATTGCGATCGCAGCCAGTTCCGGCAAACACTCGGATCTCAGCACCGACTGTCGTCGCAGTCGTTCCGTCTCTTCCCCATCAAAAGCACCCCGCACCAACAGCTCCTGATACATCTGAGGATGATCCACCACCCATTGATCCACGCATTGGCGCAGCAGCCGATGATGACGGTTGGGGGTAATGAGGGTGACTTGATCTAAGTGAATGCCAGACAGTTGAGGATGACGGGTAGCAATGTTGAGGGCCAGACCATGCAAAGTTTGGACCGTAAACCCACTCAGGGGCAATTGCAACTCTCGTAAATGCTTGCGAACCTGCTGTTTGAGATGGGTGGCTGCCGACCGCGTAAAAGTGACAATCACCAGTTGCTGGGCCCTTGTCAATTTCTGGCGAGCAAGGGTCATGGCAGCCGCCACAGCCATCCCATAGGATTTGCCCGCGCCAGGTACAGCAGAGACGGCCAGCGGCCCGTCCTGCCAATCCGCTAGTTCTTGCTGACCAGGCCTGAGGGTGGCCCGTAAATCAGCGAGTTGTTGCTCCAAATCCGTGGCCACAAAGTTATTAGACCTCTTGCACAAATCATGATTTTACATCTGACATCCAGTTCTGCTTCATTGATACCGCTCTTTGTAAACCACAAACAGATCGCGATTCTCCCCCTGGCCCCCAATTCTGCGGGGAGAATCGCTTTGTTAAGTGGGTTTGGTGGTGCATTTCTTCAGTAGAAACAGGTGATTCTAGCCCACTACATTTTTATCACAAAGATAAATACAGAAATATGCTTACTTCTGCTCTATTCTTGCAAATTTATTGCACTTTATCCCCAAAATTGGAGTCTTAGGGGGATTCAGAGGGGTTAGCATTCATGCAAGGAGTCTCGTGGTTCCTTGCAGCAGCTTTGGATCTCAATGCAATCAATAAGTCAGATCCCATTTTTTCAGCAATGCCCCGTCCTGGACACTCGCGTCGTTTGGCTTCACCCACAGAATTAAAGTTCAGTGCTGCCAACAGGTTTTCCCGATGCGGATCGAAGTTCAAAGGCTCTTTAAAGAAACTGCCGTCAAGATTAGCTAACCCAATATTGGCAGACAGAAGCGTTCCCTTAGGAAAATTGCGTTTCCTGCCATTGATCGTCACTGTCATTGCCGTCTGGCTGACGGTATTGATATTGTTGACTGGGGCATGACGACGGGCCGTTTCCAGTACAACTTTTAAAACTTCATAGGGATTATCTAAATCAATCTCTAGATCAGGTGGAACTTTGGTTAACAAAGACCGCACTAAACTCTCACTCCCCAAACACCCTGCGATCGCAATGGCCTGCATTAGCAAAACACTGAGTTCCCTGCGACTCATATCATCCTCAGCTCCAGGCTCATAACGACAAACTGCAGGAGAGCCTTCAATAATTGCCAGGGCAATATCTTCCAAGCGTTTCACCTCATCCAAGCGGTTAGCGGGGGGAGCCAAAGGCTTTACTTTGGAGACCAGCAATGATTTCCTCGGTTTCTCAGAGAAAAACAGAGTTTTCAGGTCAGAGATTTGATCTGGGGAAAGTGTGACGCCTAACAGGACAAACATAATGTACTGGACAACCGTGCGTTGGATATCATCGCCAATGTCATCCAAATTTGGAGGATTTCCATTTGTATGGGCAATCGTAGCTAATTCATGCAGTAGGTCTTGAGCCTCCGGGGACGCAGTATTTTTGAGCGCAGGTCCGAGTGCCACATTCCACACCGCTTGTCTTGCTTTCTGGTGCGCATCATCACCCTGCACTTCTTGATCCGAAAGGAACAGCAGAAAATGTCGGGAGAATCGGTCTGGTATACAGCGAAAGCGTCCTATATAGGGTGCTCGTTGCTGCGGTTCTGCAATGATCTTGGCAGCCAGATTATATTCACCAATGATGATCCGTCCCAAAGCTGCAAAATTTTGTCCCAAAAGTTGTTGCCGTTTTAATAAGAATTTCTGAGGCGTCACCAGACTGTAGCTCAGCACATCTGATACATAAAAGAACCTCATAATAAAGTCAGACAGCGAAGAGGGATGCTGTAACAGCCAGATTTGAAGACTGTTGGAAAGGCGAATCAAAAAATTCATTGAGCTGCTCCGAATAGGTCAACAGAAATTTAGAACCATCAAGATTTCTGAATGCCTGTTTCCACAGGCGTTCATTGAGATCAAGTGCCTGTGATTAGATATTTGTGCTTTGGGGAATCTGAGACGGTAGCAAGGTGTCGTAATACGTCGGCCGGGTTTCATTCCGGTCTTGGATGATTAACTCAATTTCCTGTAGCTTATTTTGAAAAGCTTTTAGGGGGTGAGCAATCTGAGGATCAGTGAAGTAAGGATGCTGATCGATCTCATCTAGATCCACCTGATTCGCCTTATAGTGGCCCAGCTGCGTATAGTAGACCGAACCCAAGGTATACACCGTATCCAACTGTTGTTCAGCTAAACCGAGGGGAGGCAGTAGGGAAAAATAGTCAGTTTCACTCGCTGTCTCCGCGTTCGGAGCTTCCCTAAAACCTGCAAGGGGCATATTGGGGACAAACGCCATCATCGAAGCTTGGGGGAAATTTACCGCTGCATGTTGCGCACTACAGGTAAAAATAATCAGCGTTGTCGCATCAATTAAATAGTCCAAGGTACGGATCTTAGGCTCTGAATCTTCGGGAGTCACTTCACCAATGTCAGTCATCTGGCCCCCATTATCAGCTCTTAGCTCTTGCAGCCAAGCCTGCAATTTGCCGTCGTTGCGGACTGCATGATCATCTTTGTAGAAGAGTTGGAGATAGGCCTCAACCCAATCGTGAATGGCGTGCCAAATCAG
>CALDHF010000370.1 GCA_937941595.1 uncultured Acaryochloris sp.
GGGGTATTGACTGTCTTCAACCGCGCTACCCAAGAGCTGCATGGACTGCCGCTGCGCTTCATCCCGGCAGAACAATGGGCTGACTACTACGATTTGTATGCAGCAGATGGTAAAACACCACTGCTGCAAAAGGACATTCCCCTGTATCGAGCGTTGCAAGGAGAGTCTATCCAAAATGCCGAGATGGTGATCCAGTCCAGACAGGGGCCCTCCCGCACGGTTTTAGCCAACGGCGATCCCATTTTTGCCAAAGACGGCCAAAAATTGGGGGCTGTCGTAGCGATGCAGGATATCACCGACTGGAAGCGAGCGGAGTTGGAATTACGCGAAAGCGAAGATCGATGGCAGTTGGCCCTTCTGGGAACAGGAGACGGTCTGTTTGATTGGAATATGGTCACTAATGAAGCCTTTATGTCGCCCCAATTAAAGCGGACCCTTGGCTTCGATGATCACGAGATAGAAAATAGTTTTGAGGGATGGCAGACGTTGGTGCATCCTCAGGACCTGGAAAAAGTGACGGCCACCCTCCAAGATCACTTGCAGAACCAGGGATCTTGCTATCGAGTTGAATATCGGATGCGGTGCAAGGATGGCAGCTACAAATGGATTTTGGCACGGGGCCAGACTCAATGGGAGGATGGGCAGCCTATCCGCATGATTGGGTCACACCAAGACATCACCCGGCAAAAGCAAGCAGAACATCAATTGGCTCAGCTCAACCAAGATCTGGAGTCACGGGTTAAGGCCCGTACCTCTCAATTAGCAGCAGCCAATCAGCAGAAAGAAGCCTTACTAACTCAAGAGCAGACCGCTCGTCAGCAGGCGGAAGCGGCCAAAGCAGAAATTGAACTCTATGAACGCATCATTCGCAACATTCATCTGGGATTTTTGGTATGGCATGCCCCAGAGCCGGAGTCCATCGAGGCCCTCCAGTTAGTGGCCGCCAACCCAGCCGCAGAAGATCTGCTCAAGAGAGAGCTACAGAGCAAAATTGGTGACCGAATGGGAAAGATTTTTCCTGATTTGGTTCAGCAAGATCCAAACCTCTTGATATCCCTCCTGCAGGTGATTCAGACTCAGCAAGCTCGGACCATCGATCCGGTGGTGTTTACGCTGGCGAATGGGGAAAAAAGAATCTTTTCCTTGAAGACGTTTCCCCTCCCTGAACATTGTGTGGGCGTCGCGTTTGAAAATATTACAGTGCGACAGCGAACCGAAGCAGCCCTAAGCCGAAGTGAACAGCGATATCGCACAGTTGTGGAAAGTGTGAGGGAAGTGATCTTCCAAACCGATACCCATGGCTGTTGGACCTTCCTAAATTCGGCCTGGACAGAACTAACGGGATACGCGATCAGCGAGAGTTTAGGAAAATCACTGACAAGGTTAATGCCTTCTCTGGTCGATCAACAGAAGTGGCATGATCTCTTCGACAGTTTGGTCCATCAGCAGGATAACGTGCTCAATTATAAGCTGGAAATTTTGACCAAAACCCAGGAACGACGGTGGCTAGAGATTCGGGCAGTCCCCTTTCCTGATGTGGATGGTTTTACCATTGGCACCTTCGGCACTATTAACGACATTACGGAACTGCAGCAATCGGAAGCAAATTTGCAAGCCCAAGCCCATCAGTTGATCCAGTTAAATTCTGAATTGATCACCACCGCTGCTCAACTAGAAAAACGCAATCAAGAACTGGACCAGTTTGCCTACGTGACCTCCCATGATTTGAAAGCCCCCCTAAGAGCGATTGCCAATCTTTCCGAGTGGATTGAAGAAGATCTAGAAGGCCAACTCACAGATGATATCCGTCAGCAAATGACCTTATTGCGCAGCCGTGTCCTCCGGATGGAAAATTTGATTAATGGCCTCTTGTCTTATTCCAGGGCGGGTCGTTTGCAAGCAGCAAGCCACAAGGTTGATGTCAGGACGTTAGTGGCCGAAGTGGTCGATTCTCTGGATATTCCCGACGGTATGGAGGTACATGTCGATACTGCCTTGCCCTGTTTAACGACTCAGGAATTGCCCCTACAGCAAGTCTTTGCCAACCTGATCAGTAATGCCGTTAAGCACCATGATCGAGATCACGGCCGGATAGAAGTGACGGTCCAAGATCAAGACATCCACTACCAGTTTGTAGTGAAAGATGATGGACCTGGCGTTGACCCGCAGTATCACGAGAAGGTGTTCAATATTTTTCAAACCCTGAAAGCACGGGACAGTTTTGAAAGTACAGGCATCGGGCTTTCTATCGTGAAGAAAATTGTCGAAGCTCAGGGGGGGACGATTTCGCTCCTATCGAGCGTCGGCGCAGGCGCAACCTTCTGCTTTACTTGGCCCAAAGCTGAAGTGACGAACTGATAAGGTATTTGAGATGGGCCTTATGTGCTGAGATCAGGTCTGAATGTCGAAACTATGTCTTTTTATAGAGGTACACATCCGGAAATGCAGGTAGTCTGAAGGAACTTACATAAGATAACTTTGTTCTAGAAATTCAGATATCGTACTTAGGATACGCAAGGAGATGAACGATAAAATCATTAATATTTTGCTGGTCGAAGACGATGAAGTAGACGTGATGAACGTCAAACGAGCTTTCAAGAAAGGGAAGATTACAAATCCTTTATTTATTGCCGGTAATGGCCTTGAAGGTTTAGCGATGTTACGGGGTGAAGCCAAAGAGGCCCCATCTGTGCCAGAGCACCGCCGCTTAATCTTGCTGGATCTGAATATGCCCAAGATGAACGGGATGGAATTTTTAGAAGTGCTGCGCAATGATCCAGATCTGAAATCGATTCCGGTGGTGGTGTTGACCACCTCTGATGAAGATCGCGATCGCATCGAGGCATACAACTACAATGTCGCGGGATATATCCTTAAACCTGTAACCTTCTCCAATTTTGCTGAGGTGATGACTACCCTTAACAAGTATTGGGCTCTTTGTGAAATGCTGTAACGCTGATGGAAGAGACTTTCAAAATCCTGGTTATTGACGATGATGCGGTGGATCGCATGGCCGTTCGTCGAGCCCTAAGCAAGGCTGATGTAGATGTCGATCTGTCGGAAGTTGAAGATGGAGAAACAGCGCTGTCCATGGTGAAAATGGATCAATATGACTGCATCTTTATCGACTATTTGTTGCCTGACTACAATGGTCTAGACCTGGTCAAACAACTGCAGCAGCTTGGGATGGATACGCCCCTGGTGGTGTTGACGGGGCAGGGGGATGAGCAAATTGCAGTAGACGTGATGAAAGCGGGGGCTGCAGACTATGTTGCTAAGGCCCGGGTTTCCCCGGCTTCTTTGGCGCGGACGGTTCGCAGAGCTATTCGTCTGCATCGAGCGGAACAAGCGGCCCAAACGGCTACCCAGAAATTGCAAGACAGCAATGATCAACTCCGGCATCAAAACCACGAGTTGGCCCAGCAGCAGGCTCAGATTGAATCTCAAAACCAAGAACTCATCAAAGCCTATCGCCTCAAGTCTGAGTTTATTGCTACCATCTCTCACGAGCTGCGAACCCCCATGAATGCCATTATGGGCTTTTCCCAGCTGCTTTTACGCCAGTATCCCGATCCCTTGAGCGAACAGCAGTTGGATATGGTTAAGCGAATTTTTGACAATAGCCGCAATCTTTTGGGCATGGTCAATGAAGTGTTGGATTTTTCCAAAATCGAGGCCAACCGCTTGGAAATTCACCCCAAGGAGTTTCAACTGTCTCCCCTGATCCTATCCACGATTCAAGAACTCCAGCCCCTGGCCCTAGAGAAAGACTTGGCATTGGCCGCCAAACTTCCAGACTCACTGCTATCGCTGCAACTGACGACTGATCCCGACTGCCTGCGCCGGATCATCGTCAACCTGATTTCTAATGCCATTAAATTCACAGCGTCAGGAGAGGTCACGGTTCGAGCCCGACAGCTTAACCCTGAACAAGTCGAAATTGTTGTTCAAGATACCGGGGTTGGGATTTCCCCTGAGCATTTAGAAACGATCTTTGAACCCTTTCGCCAAGTGGATCAATCTCTGACCCGCAGCCATGCTGGTACGGGTTTAGGGCTAGCCATTACCCAGTCCTTGGTCAAAGCCATGCAAGGAACGATCTCAGTCACCAGTCAGACGGACAAAGGATCAACGTTTGTTGTTCAGTTGCCCATTCATGTCCAAGAAGTTTCGAATGGGAGGCTCATATCTACTATGATTTGAGCTGAGCCATCTTGCTGGCATCAACGTGACTGACCCCTCTTTTTGTAAACGTACTGTTAGTCAAGCTCATGCCGCCTGCTGCCTCGTCTACGCTATCTTCTCGCTATATTCTGGCTGTCGATGACATGCCAGACAATTTGATGCTGCTCAAAATGATGCTGGAGAGCGCTGGCTATCGGGTTGAAATTGTCGATAATGGTCCTGCAGCCCTGGCAAAAATCCAGAAGGCCCAACCCGATTTAGTGATTTTAGATGTGATGATGCCAGGGATGAGTGGGTATGAGGTCACCGAAAAAATTCGTAATGACCCCCAGCTTCCCTATATTCCCATTCTGCTAATTTCTGCCCATGAGCGGTCGAGTGTGGTCAAGGGATTAGATGCTGGAGCGGATGATTTTATTCGTAAGCCTGTAGAGCTAGATGAACTCCAAGCCCGAGTGAGATCGCTCTTACGTCTCAAACAATCTCTTGATCAACAGGAGAACTTTATCTCCTGCCTCACCCATGATTTGCGCACGCCGTTGATCGCTTGCGATCGCATGGTGGATTTGGTCCAGCAGGGCGTATTTGGAGAAATCCCGCCGACGGTAGCAGAAGCGTTAGCCGGGGTGTCCAGCAGCAATCAGAACTTGTTGCAAATGCTCAATACTTTGCTGGAAGTCTATTGCTATGAAATGGGGGAAAAGAAACTCAGCTTTATCACCCTCAATGTGCAAGAGCTGATCACTGAAGTGGTCGCTGAACTAAAACCCTTAGCCCTGGACAAAACCCTGGAGTTGAACTGCGATTGGCAGGCAGAAGTGCAGGAATTGCGTTGCGATCGCATGGAGCTTCGCCGGGTCTTCACCAACCTGATCAGCAATGCCATCAAGTTTACGGATACTGGCTCTGTGACAGTTTTAGGAACGTCTGAGCCAGATATGCTTTTGATTGAGATTCAAGATACAGGCGTCGGTATTGCCGAAGTCGATCAAGCCCAGATCTTCGAGCGCTTCAAACAGACCCAGCACAATCGCTCTGGTCACGGTCTAGGACTGCATTTGTGCCAACAAGTGATCCAGGCCCATGGCGGGGAATTGTCGGTGCGATCGCAACCGGGCCAGGGCAGTACCTTCACCATTAAGCTCCCTATTTCCGGAGCCAAGTAATGGTCTGTCGCCGCGAACAGAGTCCCTGAACGCCAAGACAGAATGGGATCTATGTCTCAGGGTATAGCTCCCACTCTGCCTGTGGGTAGACCCCTTTCCTCACCACGATTGATAGGGTAGTGGTGAACCTCGCTCACTCAACCAGCAGTATTCACACAGTCTCTCAATATTGCTTCAACGCTCCCTAAAGCAGGGTTGAGTCAGGTTATCAAACAGAACTTAAACCTTTCCATATCAGGAGTTTTCCCTATGTCATTACTCACAACAGATAGCAGACAAGCCTACATCGAAAAAGTCAAAGCTCAACTCAATCAATACGATGCCCAGTTAGTAGAACTGAAAGCGAAAGCCGATCAAGTAACTGAAGGTGCCAAAGTAGAGTACTATTCCCTGATGGAAGAAGCCCTAGTCAAGCGTGACGCCATGCAGACCCAACTCACCGAACTGCATCGTTCCAGTGAAAGCGCCTGGGAAGAGATTCAAGCGGGCCTTGAAAAAGCGGGCCACGAATTACAAAAATCCTTTGAAGCTGCCCTAGAGAAATTTCAGTAAAGGGATTGTTATGATCAGTCACCAGTAGCTTCTGGGTCCATCAGCAGCTCCCGTGCAAGCAATATGTAGGTAAACATCAATCACTATAATGTCCGATATTTTTAAGACTATTGAGTCCAGCTTAAAAGAGCTACTAGCGAGTGCAGTAAAAATTTTCCCAGCGTTGTTAACCGCTGTCATTGTTCTGTTTTTAACCCGGTACATGGCCCAATTGGCTCAGCGGGTGGCGAGCAAAGCAGGCAAGACCGCTTTTAGGAGTCATTCCATTCAACTTCTTCTAGAAAAAACGGCCTATGTCATGACCTGGGTCATTGGCGTTGTCTTTGCTGGTGTGCTGGCCTTTCCTGGCCTAGATTTGGGCGATATTATTGCCACCCTTGGTTTAGGTTCAGTGGCCATTGGTTTTGCTTTTCAGGACATTATTAAGAACTTCTTTGCGGGTATTTTATTACTATTGCAAGAACCCTTCAGCATCGATGACCAAATCATTATTGATAGCTTTGAAGGCACGGTTGAAAAGATCAATTTCCGCACAACTCAGATTCGCACCTACAAGGGGGAACAAATTCTGATTCCCAATGCCAATGTATTTACCAGTGCAGTACAAGTGCAAACGGCCTATCCCAGTCGGAGAACAGATCTAGGGGTTGGGGTTGATTACAATACGCCTCTGGAAGATACGGCAGAACTGTTGCAAAGAACCATCGAACAGTTAGATGGAGTACTGCCTTCTCCAACGCCAGAAATTGACTTGGTTGGTTTTGGAGATAGCTCCATTGACTTTATCGTCCGCTATTGGACAGAACCTCAGCAGGGCCAAGTGAGGCGGATTCAAACCAAGGCGATTATTGCGATTAAGAAAGCCTTTGATAAAGCTGATATCAGCATTCCATATCCAATTCGAACCCTGTATTATTACAACCAAGATCACTATAACGATTACATGCCAACGAACGAGAATAGCAATAATCGTAAGTTATCTAAGGTTTAAGCTGCTTCTCTCGAAATCTCTGGGTCTAATGCCCCTTACACTCCACAATCCGTTGTGGGGTGTTTGTTCTGTACTGATGTCTCCTTCGATGAGCTAAAGTCTTATACTGCCTTGGCTTTGATGTATCATCGTCCTACAAAACTTGAAGTATCTACTCGGTGAAGGATAACCGAAAAAGCCAGCTGGGATGAAAGGGAGCCAACGGATGCTGCCCCTACTTCCAGAGCACTGAGCTTTCATAGTAAGCCTGTTAATTCCCTTCTTCTTTGCAGGAGAGGTACATAAGACTTTGTAAACATCAGAAGAAACGTTGCAATGGCTGAACAAAAGGCTGGGATTCCAAAACCTATCATCATTGTTGTCGATGATGATCCTGCGGTTTTACAAGCCGTTGCTCGAGATCTTCGTAAGCAGTATGGCAATCGTTTCCGGATTATTCGGGCAGACTCAGGCGGGGCTGCTCTAGATGCTGTTCAACAGCTCAAGTTGCGGGGTGATATCGTCGCTCTCTTCTTGGTGGATCAGCGAATGCCGCAGATGAGTGGGGTTGAATTCATTACCCAGGCCAGCGAGCTTTTCCCCATGGCAAAGCGAGCACTCCTGACGGCATATGCCGATACCAATGCGGCCATTGATTCCATTAACAAGGCTCAGCTGGATTATTACCTCCTCAAACCTTGGGATCCACCAGAGGAGAAACTTTACCCGGTCTTAGATGATTTGATTCGGGACTGGCTGGCCACATTTAAGCCTGAATTTAAAGGGGTTAAGGTGATTAGCGATCGCTGGTCTCCCCAGTCCCATGCCTTGAGAGATTTTTTAGCACGCAACCAGATCCCTTACCGATGGTTGGATATAGAGAATAATCCAGAGGCCCAGCAATTGGTCTCCTGTATGGGGAAGGCAGATTCCCCTTGCCTTCCCTTAGTGTTACTCCCCAATGGCGAGCAGCTGATCAAACCTGATACGACAAAACTGGCTCAATCTGTAGGGATGCAAACAGAGGCTGAACAGCCCTTCTACGATTTAGTGATTGTGGGGGGTGGTCCTGCTGGTTTGGCCGCAGCCGTCTATGGGGCATCAGAGGGCTTACATACCGTCATGGTTGAACGGGAAGCACCGGGAGGGCAAGCAGGCACTAGCTCTCGTATCGAAAATTATCTCGGGTTTCCTGTCGGCTTAAGCGGGGGGGATTTAGCCCGTCGCGGGGTGACCCAAGCGAAGCGCTTTGGAGTAGAAATCCTCACCCCTCAGGAAGTTACGGGGATTCGCATTCAAGACACCTATCGAATCATCACCCTTGCAGATGGCAGTGAGATCAGCTGCCATGCCCTCATTCTGGCTATGGGAGTTTCCTGGCGGCGACTAACGGTGCCTGGCATTGAGCAATTTACGGGGGCGGGTGTCTATTACGGTGCAGCTCAGACAGAAGCTGCAGCCTGCCAAGATGAGGACGTCTATATCGTTGGAGGTGCTAATTCAGCAGGTCAGGGAGCCATGTATTTTTCTAAGTATGCTCGGAAGGTGCATATTCTGGTGCGGGGTGAGTCCTTAAAGAAGAGTATGTCCCAGTATCTGATCGATCAGATTGCAGAAACTGAAAATATTGAGGTATTACCGTTTCACAGTGTGGTAGAGGCCAAAGGGAATGAGCGCCTAGAGCAGCTCCTGATCAAAGACTCTCAAACAGATGAGGTCAAAACCTTTGATGCCAATTCTCTCTTCATCTTTATTGGGGCGACACCGAGTACCGATTGGCTAGAGGGGCTGGTGCATCGAGATCAGCGGGGCTTTATCTGCACTGGCCCAGATATTCCTGATGAGATGCCGTGGTCATTAGAGCGAGATCGATTTTTACTCGAAACGAATGTGCCAGGAATTTTTGCAGTCGGTGATGTTCGGCATGGTTCAGTGAAACGAGTTGCCTCTGGCGTCGGAGAAGGGTCCATCTGTGTCCAGTTTGTTCACCGTCATTTGGCCAATGTATAGCTAGAGATCGCCATGTTGTGTTCACAGACTTTATTGCAAATCAAACCCTTTCAACTGTTGCCGCCAGATCGATTGGATTGGATCTGCGATCGCACTCAACATATCCAACTGACATCGGGTGAAATCCTCGTCCAGGAAGGGGAGGCTCCCCAGGGCTTTTTTATCCAACTCAGGGGTCAAATCACCATTAGCCGCAGTAGTAATGGTGCCGATATGCCTGTGGGGCGTCATGAGAGTCCGTCTTTCTTTGGGGAAATTCAGTGCCTGACAGAGGATTTAGTCCCGGTCACGTTAACGTCTGATACCCACACCGACCTGTATCGACTCAGTTGTCCCGACTTTTTAGAGGTTCTCCATAGCTGCCGTGATTTTGAGAAAGCCATCTTTTGCACCATGGCGAAGCGTTTGCGCGGTCTAGAATCGTTTATTCAAAGTCGAGAAAAGATGGCTGCCCTAGGAACACTTTCTGCAGGACTAGCCCATGAGCTTAACAATCCTGCAGCAGCCTTAGTACGGGTACTCAAGGATGCGAAGCCAGCCATTCTGGAATTGCAGCGGATGAATTTAGTGTATGGCCAACATCAGGTGGATGATGCCCACACTCAGCAGTGGCTAGCATTACGAGACCATGGGTTTGATGCCATTGCTGACCCCCAAAACGATCCTCTCATCCAGGGCGATCGTGAAGATGCGCTGACGGATTGGCTGGAAGATTATGGAGTGGACGAAGCATGGAAGTTGGCTGAACCCCTAGCAGCGGGAGAAGTAGAGCCTGATATACTTGAGCAACTGATGGACCCCTGGCGGGATAGTGAAACTGAACTACGGGATATGGGGCTGAGGTGGTTAGCCCTTTCCTTCGATGTCATGGGAATGATCACCAAAGGTTTAGATGGTGCAGAGCGGATCTCGACCCTAGTGCAATCCATGAAGTCTTACTCCTATATGGATCGAGCGGCTCAGCAAGAGGTGAATATCCACGATGGCATTGAAGATACGCTCCGTTTGTTTGCCTTTAAGCTAAAGCATGGCATTCGAGTCGAGCGTCACTACGATCCAGACCTACCTAGAATCATGGCCTTTGGCAGCGAACTGAACCAAGTGTGGACCAATCTCTTAGATAATGCAGTCGATGCGTTAGCAGAAAGCCCCTCTCGTCCACCCCAAATTACGATTCGGACCTGTCAAAAGCAAGGCGGTATCCGAGTTGAAGTTGAAGATAATGGTCCTGGTATTCCCCCGGAGATCAACACCCGCATTTTGGAACCTTTTTTTACCACCAAACCCATGGGCAAAGGGTCAGGGCTAGGGCTGGATGTGGTCCGTCGAATCGTTGAAAATCGTCATGGGGGCAGCCTGATGGTGGAATCTGTGCCAGGGCGTACCTGCTTTGCGATCGCATTGCCACTCCCTCAATAAGCGGGTTGTGTCGCAAATAGTAGTTTGGGGTACAAGACTCCCCTGAGTTTCATTCAAGACTAAGCAGCCAGTCCGAAGATTTGCTTGATGAAAGAGATCTGTCCCCTCACATCATCTTTACCCACATTTTTAATCTGACCTTTGCGGATCATGCTCATCGCTTCTAACCCTTTCAAGGTTCTCCTGGCAGAATTGAACGAGCCAAATCCCATACCAGGATTGACAAGCCTTTTAACCCCTCGATGATCTTTTTTCACTATATTGTTGAGGTATTTCACCTGCCGAGTTTTCTTCCCTTCTGGGATACGTTCCTCCTTCTGTAACGGCTCAACAGCAGGAGGATATGCTGGATTCTTGTCCACATTAATCACTCGTGGTTCATGGGT
>CALDHF010000371.1 GCA_937941595.1 uncultured Acaryochloris sp.
AAGCTTTGAAAGAGGTTGGGTTAGAAGACTTATCCTTATTTACCTCTCCTCAGTCCTTGAGTGGCGGTCAACAGCGGCGGCTGGCTTTAGCTGTGCAGCTGATTCGTCAGCCCCATCTTTTATTATTAGATGAACCGACGGCTGGCTTAGATTGGTCTATGCGCAAACAGTTGGTCAGTTTATTAGCAAAGCTCAAACAACATTGGAGTCTGTTAATTGTCACCCATGATCCTGCGGAACTGGTGGGTATTGCCGATTGCTGCTGGACTTTAAATCAGGGAGAACTCGTCAGTGTCGATCCCAAAACTCTGCGCTTGCAAAATTCTTTTGTTCCAGGATAATCCTGGGGTGTCGAAAGCGAGTGGGGACCTGGTTTTTTAAGGCTTGCTGGTCCATAAGCCTGCTAATCGCAAGGGTCTGAGCAGGTAATTCAGGAAGTGAAATTTCTCGGAAAGTGGACTTTGGGCGACATCTTTATAGGTTGGGGTGAGGATTTTTTGGACAAACCACAACAGGTATAGGATTCGATCTTGCCATCGGCCTAAGATGTGCAACTGGAGGACGGGGTTTGACCATGTCCTAGTGGGTGCTGAGGGGTGAGTTGCAGAAAAACACCTTTGATAAATTTGGTTTTTGATGGAGGCCAAGGCTGTCGGGGCTTCAAGATGGAGAGTGGCCTGTTCTGGGAAGGGTAAGCCGAGCAGGTCCTGACTGAGGGAGAGGGCCAAATATAGCATGCGATCGCAACCCAATACCTTAGCCCGTTGTCGAATATTGTTCCAATCTAGCTCCGGCTGGGCATGAACATAAGCCGCAAAATCGCAGATCCAACCCAGATGATCCCAGCAATGCTTAGAGCCATGTACACACAGGATAAGGATCGTATCTTCAGGATGAAAGCAAGGAATGGTGGTATCCAACAGCGTCATCTCTTGTAACCGTTGGGTCAACTCCTCAAAACTAAGGGGAAAGGTGAAGAAGTCTCTACCTGCAATCTGTTGATGTAAATCCACGAACACATCCCCCTCCCTGCTCACTAAGGGATATTCATGTGGGTAGAGGCTGAAGGTGGTAGGGAGCTTACGATAGTCAGCCTGTTCCACTAACAACGCCAAGGCTTTGTGAAAATCTGCTGGGGCCACCAAGATGTCCAAATCAGAGAATTTTCGCCGAGCCAAGTTACCATAAGCTGAAACTGCTAGGGTTGCTCCTTTAAACGGGACAGCCAAAATGCCGTGATCTGTGAACAATTTGAGGAGATCGAGCAACTCAGTGGCCATCAACAGATTTCGAGCTGTGTTCGCAAAGAACGAGGCATCCACTTGAGTCAGTAAATCAGAGGGAATTGAGGGTTGGCCAAATTGTTTCAGGTGGGGATAAATCTGCATCGTTACCCAGTGATGATTTGCCTGAGCCATCAGACTAGACCAGTCAATGCCTTTTTCAAGGAGATTGCGAATATGGGCGGCAGTGAAGTCATCAATGTCAGGCCGAGATAAATAGAGCAAAAGCTGGGCTTCTAGACTCAGTTCTAGATCCGGCATAATTGTTGGGAACGATGGGGATGGAATCAGGGCCTGCAAATTTATCTCCCTAGTTTCTACGTCTGAACTGCTGGCAAATAAGATTGGTGAATGAGAAGACTATTAGGTCCTTTGCAAGATGCGAGATTCTAGTTTTTGTGGATAGGCTTGAGTCAGATCAGCTTGGACTAGATCTATCAAGAGGGGCAATTCGTTCAATGCAGGTCGTCGAGCAAATTGAGACATTGATACTGCCATCAGCAAGCTCGTGCATTGCTGTAGATGAGCAGTGCTATGAGTAGGGGCCGTCATAATATCAACGGCGCGGGTATGGCGTATGAGTTCAGTGAAAGCAGCTTGTTGGGGGAGAGGTGTAATGTCATGACATGGCCCTTTCGCCAGCACATAGATGCGCTGGAGAGGTAGAGGGGTTTCTTGAAAACCATGTCGAAAGCCATAGGATAGCTTGCCAGCATTCGTAGACAATACAGCAAGCTGGTCAGGCTTAATTCCTAAGGCCGTTGCTGCCTGAGACGTCAACTTCCCCTGAGGAAAGCTAGGAATAACATAGGGAATTCCCTGTTCAAATCGGATAGCCATCACATCATCCGTTAACACCTTGTAACCCCGGTTTTGAAAGGCTTGAGCGAGGGTTGACTTCCCTGAGCCAGAAGCCCCTAAAAAGGCGATAGCCGCAGGTCTCTCCGTCTCCATTCCCTCTTGTTTAAGGGCAACACAGCTAGCATGTAAGACCAAATATCCCCGTTGGCGTAAAATCACAGACATCGCTGGACCCAGAATGCAGGGGGAAAGGATCGACTCATCTATTCCCGGATCCGGTTCAACCATGATTTCCCGGCCGCCTGTAATCAAGAAAGTGCCAATGTCAGACAATTTTCCAAAAATGGCATGTCTTGAATCTAATGAGTGATAGTCCAGGTCAGACAGCTTCCTCAAACCAACTACAACGTCTGGAGAAGTCTGAGTCTCCACTAAGTCTGACAACGGGAATTCAGAAGAGAGGGTTAGGTCAAATGCACGATAATAAAACATCCTGAATCAAAATTTAGGACAAATGATAGGAAGAGAAAGTTTTGGGGTTAATGTAACAACTCGACAGTGCCAATTTATCTGTCTAGGTTGTGGCCCTCAAGCAACAGAAGTTGAAATGTCTGACTTTAGATGTGAATCATAAATTGGAGACTTCTAGTTTTCCCACCCCCCAATTTCTGTAGACAATTTTAATCTACTCAAAATTAGGAGATGGGAGAAGCACGCTAGCCAAAATATGGCTGTACTTCAGAGTTCAGACTTAGTCAGGTGATTCCAAGTTTCGTGAGCCAAAAGTCTCTCCTTCTCCAAAAATTGTGCCACCGATGGATAAAGTGTCGCCTGTACTGTTGTTCCCAAGGACTTGTGTCAAGCTACGGACATTCCCATGGGTAATGAACTCAGGTCGTTTGTATGTTTTTTTCATTGAATAAAGTCTCCTGTTTTGGAACTTAACGTGGGTAAAAAGGAGAAGTGTTCCCCCCTTCTTCAATGGCCGTTAGAATAACTTGATAGAAACTATCAGTGATGTTCCAATGGCCGCTGAAGCTTTTCATTAGGGCGTGATCGGATGGTGTCGTAACCACAGCCCCAAAATACTGGCTTGCCAAACGGTCATGATGTCAGCGTTTTTAACCTGCGTTTCTGATGTCATACGGTGATAAGCCTCTTGCAAAACATCTACATCAATATATTGTTGGAGTTGTTGAGGAGGGTGATTCACTAAATCGTCAAATACTGGTCGATCTAGCATCAAAACCCCATGTAGAAAATTGGGTGTCATACTTGTTTTACCGCCTCTCCATTGAATGCTCTTGGGGAGGACACCAGCCAGAGCGTGGCGCATGATCATGCGGCTCCAGCCTTGGTTTAACTTTTGCTCAGGGGGCACAGCTAGACAAAATTCAATTAACCGTTTATCCATAAAAGGGTGTCGGGCTTCGATAGAGAAGGCTGCTGCTGACCGATCCAGTAGCTCCAACACGAAGACCAGCAACCCTGTCGTTAGGGAAAACCAATGATCTTCTTGAACTGTATTGGCCGCGTGTGATGCAGTTCCCAAAGTCTGAAATCGGTGCTCAAAATCAATGTGTTTGGCAAACTGGCGATTGATCAAGGGGGGCAATGGGGAGATGGCGTCGAATGACCTGTGCTGTAACTCCCAAAATTTAGGAATCAGGGGTTTGAATCCATAGTGCCAAAAGAGATGTTTCCGAGATATCTGGAAATGATGGTGAATTTGATCCACCGCCTGTATGAATGCCCACCACCGACCTCTTTGAACTAAGTCCTTAAGGACGGGTAGACCATATTGAATCAGTAAATATTGAGCAGAACAGTCGAAGTGTTGGGCCAAGGGACTGGCTTCATGCCAAAAATTCGACCACTCTCCTGCTGAGGCCAATTCCTTAAGTCTGAGAACACCATGAGAAACGGTTGTATCCCCATCAAACCCATCGAGGAAAACGCGAATGCCCTGTTGATGGGCAGCACGATTTAACTGCCAGGGTAAAAAATGATTGGGACCGACAAAAGCTTCGTCTTCAATTTTCCAGATATCTGCCAAATCTTGGATGGGGCTGACTTGATCGGCGTGCACAAAATGGGAGGTGAAGGGACCTGATTCAAGAACAGCATTAATGTAGGGCCGTTCATCACATTCAGTCACGTCATCAAAAATATTGGATATGGTATGCAGCGGTTCTTTACCGTATTGAGTCAGAAGTGATTGTGCAGTACAAGTCACCGCTGAAGAATCTAAGCCACCACTCAACTGAGAGCCAATGGGGAGGACACTACGCAGACGGCAGCGAACGGCTTCAGTGAATAGATGATGAAATTCTTGGGCATAGGCTTCATCTGAGTCCAGAACAATTTGAGCATCGGGCTGTAATGTCCAATAAGACCATATGTCTGTACCAGACAAACTGACCTGCATGCAGTGAGCGGGGGGGAGTCTGAAAATATCTGCATAGGTGGTGATAGATTTATCCTCCATCATCATGCTTAAATAGTCGGCAATTCTAACTTCGTCTACCCGACGCGGGACTTGGGGTAAGCAAAGCAAAGCTTTGATTTCAGACGCGAACAAAAATTCTTGATCAGATTGGTGATAGTAAAACGGTTTAACCCCAAAATGATCTCTGCTACAGAACAGCGATTGTCGTTTTTTGTCCCAAATGGCAAAAGCAAAGGCGCCTATAAGATGCTCTGAGCAATTTTCACGCCACTTCTCATACGCCCCTAGGATAATCTGGCTATCTGTAATTTTTGCGGGTGGATAGGGCAACTCCAAGGCGATAATCAGTTCATCACGATTATCAATACGAGCATCAGCAGTGATGACTAAATTCCCTGTCTGACTCACCAACGGCAATCGTTCCAAGAGAGATTCTGCCGTAGTCCACAACATCAAATGTCCAAGGGCCATCTTATTCTCACACCAAACGTCAGTGCCATTGGGGCCTCTGTGGGCCAGGCTATCCATCATGGTGCTGATGAACGCTGGATCAAGAAATTGACCTCTCTGTGCGTAAATTCCAGCTATTCCACTCATGGGGCTCCTACCTGGAGACCGATTAGTCCCAGAGATTGATTTAAGAGAATGAGCCCAGAGAGCGAAACGGTGATCCAAAGAGATGAAATCACTCGTTTATGGGTAAAAAAATCGTCAAAAAGTAACTGCATTATGCTGAATATCCCCCCTCAGCAAATCAGAATATTTAATCGGTTTCTATGGATTTAGAGTTGATAAAATTAAATTATATCTAAGTTAGATCTATCTATAGCACAAGATTAATAAGTCGTTTGTGCTGGCATGA
>CALDHF010000372.1 GCA_937941595.1 uncultured Acaryochloris sp.
ATTACTGAGTTACCAGCGTTGTCATCGACAAGCGTATTTAGATTTGTATGATGACAAAACTCAGAAAAATCCCCCTAGTGATTTTCTCAACAAACTCCGGCAAGACAGAATCGAACATCAGCGCGATTTCTTTGCAACGCAAACTTGGGTTCAACCCGACTACCCAAAATATGACTGGGAAGCTGGTGCCCAAGCGACCTTAGCCTTGATGCAAGAGGGAGCACCTCATATTCGGCGAGGGGTGTTACGCGTTGAACAACCCGATGGCGTTGTGTACCGTAGCACTCCTGATCTCTTAACCAAAGTGCCGGGAATATCCGTCTTCGGTGATTGGCTCTATGTTCCGACCGATATCCGCTTAAGTAAACGTCCCAAACTGGAATACCAGATTTTGGCCACCTTTCATGCCTCTCTCCTAGCTAGCTTGCAAGGGACTTGGCCTGATCAGGCTTATTTATATTTGCGCGAGCGAGGCTCCTACACCGTTAACTTAACGTTGACCCGGCCCAAGCTCGACCTACTGATCACAGACTTGCTAGAAATTATTCGGGATCGTCATGAACCCGAAGTTTTTATAGTCAGTAATCGCTGCAATTTATGTGGGTGGTTATCCCAGTGCTACCAAATTGCTCAACAAGACCAGCATTTATCTCTACTACCCGGTGTTACCCCCAATCGTTATCCCGTCTTACAAGCTCATAATTTTGCCAGTGTCAATGCCCTTGCCCTTGTGGATCCTGTTCACCTCGCCCAAATCACTGGTTTTGGTAAAGACGTGGCCTTCAAGCTAGTATGCCAGGCACGATCTTTTGCGCAGCAAGAGCCTGTACTGGTCACTCGAAGACCGACAGAGTCGACCGCACGGCTTATAGCTCCGGCACCAATTGAACTCTATTTTGATATTGAAGCAGAACCCAGCCTCAACTTGGCCTATCTTCACGGCGTGTTGGTGGTTGATCGGGTCAGCCAAACCCAAACATTTCATCCTCTGCTGGCGGATCAGCCTGAGCAAGAAGGAGACGTATGGCTGCAGTTCATAGACTTAGTTCTCAAGTATCCCCAAGCCCCGATCTATCACTTCTGTGCCTATGAAGTTCAGACCGTTGCCCGCTTGTCCGCACTGTATGGAACTCCTGAGCACATTGTCCAACCCTTGCTAGAACGGTTCATCGATTTACATGCATTAGTGACCCAAACCGTCGTTTTACCCATTGAGAGTTATACCCTTAAACTTATTGCTCGATGGCTAGGCTTCGAGTGGCGTAACAGCGAAGCTAACGGTGCTCAATCTATTTTTTGGTATAGCGAATGGCTGACGACAGGGGAGCGTCATTTTCTAGAAACGATTGTGATTTATAACGAAGATGATTGTCAGGCTACCTATCACGTCAAAAATTGGTTGACCGATTTTTTGGCACAAGTGCAGACCCAACAGCGCTCATCCCCAGATCATCCCTGAGTTGTCTCTCAATCTCAACCAGTTATTGACCAGTAGTATCCGGCTTAGAGTCGTTATGGTGTCTGCCATCATCATCTAAGTGGTAGTGATGTATCGAGTAAAGCGGTCTGAAGGGTGTCCGCTAAAGTCAGTAATTCGGGTAATCTGACTCCAAGGTCTTCAATATTTCCTTATGGCTATATTCCCAGGTTCACAATCCGATGACCTGAACTCATCCCCACGCTCTAGTAGCAGCAAGTCTAGCGGGGGGCTATTGGCAATCCTCTGCCTTGGATTTTATGGCCTCTTTACCCTCATGCAAGATAGCCATAGTTTGATGGTGGTCTGGCCCTGGGTCTGTCTTTGGCAAGTAACTTGGATTTGCCCGATGCTGTGGTTAGTTTGGCAGCTTTGGCAAACTCAAACAGTGCCGCGATTAACCCAAGGTCTGGATTGGATAGCGGCCTTGGCCGCGATAGGTCTGATGCTATCGGCTCTATTTGCTAGATTCCCCCATCAAGCCTATTGGTATGCTTGGCCAGCTCTGGGAGGATTAGCCGCCATCTATGCCGTTAAGGCTTGGTGCCAAACACCGGAACGCCGACAGTGCCTCCTCGTCATTCAGGGATGTTTGAGCTCGGGCATGATTGTTGTGAGTCTGTTCCTATGGGTGACTCAAACCTTTTGGCCTGAGATGGATCGCATTCGTACCCTACAGGCAGCAGGCATTCAGGCTAGCTATAATTTTACGACCTTAGAACTCCGAAACTGGGCTCCCTTTGGGCATCAAAATTATGTTGCTGGATATTTAGTCTTGGCGTTACCGCTACTGGTGGGATTAGGTATTGCCCATCAGGGGCGATGGCGCTGGTGGTGGTTGACTAGCGTGGGTTTGGGACTCGTGGATTTGTATACCACGAGTTCTAGAGGCGGATGGATTGGATGTCTGATTGTCGTCCTCTACTTGGGATTTACCCTGTTTCAAAGACGTGGCCTCAACCGACGATGGCTCATGGGTGGCAGTGTCATGAGCATCATGATTCTCATCGGTTTAGGATTAGCTAATAATCGACTCCGTGCCCAAGCGAGTCATCTCTTGCAAGGCCGAGCCGGGGGCGATATGGCCTATCGGATCATTACCCATGCCGCTGGGTGGACCATGGGCAACCAAAATCCTCTGACAGGCATGGGACCAGGTAGTGTTCCCCTGGCCTATCAAGGATATCGGCCCACCTGGGCTGGACTCGAAGCTGAACAGGTTTACCAACTTCATGGCACCTTGCCCCAAATCTGGGCCGAATTGGGTTTGCTTGGCATCATTCCGTTCCTGGGTCTGTTGGGTTGGATTATCTATCAATGCTGTCGGCAGTCTTACCGCTTGACTTCGGGGGCCGCGACAGAAAGTCTCTGGGTGCAAAGCTTATTGGCGAGTTTGTTGGGCTACAGTTTTGTGTGTCTGACCGACTATCAATTGGATAATGTCGCCATTAGTGGTTTCCTGGTTATTAGCCTGGGCGTACTAGCCGCCATCTTGGACAACCATCAGGGCAGCGTCTCCGCCTCATCCTCTGATCGCCACAATCGAAAGCGATACCTCCAACGATGGGTCGCTGGAACGTTATTAGGTCTAATCTTTGCCATCGGCCTCTGGCTAACTCCAGCCTATGGGGCCTGGAGTCTTTCTAGCAAGGGGTTTGCTGCTCTCAATCAACAACAATTCGATCGCTTCCGTCAGCATCTGGGTGATGCTCAAGCCAAAGCGCCTTGGGAGCCTTATTATGCCTACCAACTGGGTTGGAATCTGGGAGATGTCGGTTTCAAGTCTCAGGATCCTCGCCTCCGTCGAAATTTGCTACAAATAGCAACTCAACATTTTATGCAGGGTAACCAGGCATCGCCTGACCAAGAGTTTGGTCGTTCAAACTTAGCCTGGCTCTATATGCAGCTTGAACCGAAAAAAGCAATGCCAGAGTTTGTCCGTGCGGCTGAATTAGTCCCGGCTAAACGGGGAGTTTTCTTTGGTCTAGGATTGAGTCTGATGGCCCAAAATCAGCCTGATCTAGCCTTGCGGGCAATGACTTTAGAATGCTTGCGTAATCCACTGTGGATCACGAGTCCAGCTTGGCAATCGCCCTCTCTGCAACCCCTCTACGAAAACCTGCTGACGAACTTAGAGCAAAATTATGATCAGTTAATGCAGGCCCACCCACAACTGGATGAATTTAACACTTATCTGCATCAGGGCCGAGGAGGTTTACAGTGGTGGCGTGGCCAGTTCAAAGCTGCTCAAGCAGACTTAGATCCTTATGGGAGCGATCTTAGTCGAACGTTATTGCAGGTCGCAGATGCAAAACCAGGTACGCCCCTTGATTTACCCGCTGGTGTCTCAGGTGCACCCCAGACTCTGCTTCAAGCCTGGGCTAATCCTGACCAAAGAGAGCACCTATTATCTAAAGTTTGGATGGCTTCAACCTCGACCCCTGAATCTATGAAGCTGGTGCAAATCACCTTGGAAAGTATGGCCAAAGCCCAAACCTTTCAGCAATGGCTACGGAAGTATCCTATCGTTCGCAAATACCACCGCCAACGAGCTGGTTTTGGGGTCTTGAGTAGACATACAGACGGTCCCAATCCGACGGATTTCTTTCGGGTTGTAGATAATGTAGTTATGACTGAATTCTTTGCAGAGATGATGCCCACCCCAAGGTATTCTCCAGCCCTGGATCAAGCCCTTCAGGACCGCCGGAATGCTTTATTGGCAGAGGTTAAAGCTCTATAGAGAATGTTATGCTGTCAGCATCGCTGATGCCGGATGGTGTTTTAGACTAAAGGCTTTCTTTTAGTCCCCGTAACGTTTAGAAATATTATCGACTGCGCTATTTTTCGGAGAATAACCCCATGAGTGAACCCAGCGATCGCATCCCAAATCAGGACTCCATCAATTCTGATATCAATCCAACTAAGTCAGCTCGAGTTGAAGAGTTTAAGCTCAACAGTGGCTCGGTCATTGATAAAGTTAAGGAACTGGCCAAAAAGGGCAATGTCCGCAAAATAATCGTCAAGACAGATGCTGGACGCTCTTTAATTGAGATTCCGCTAACGGTGGGAGTCGTGGGTGGTGTCGTGGGAACGATAACTGCTCCTTTGTTAACGGTGCTTGGGGTTGTGGGTATTTTCGCAGCTCGCCTGACTATCGTCGTGGAAAAATCAATCGAATAATAAGGACTAGCATGGAATTTGAAACACAAGCCCAACAAGACTGCCATACCAAAGTTGCAAGTTGGATGGATCAACTATTTGGGAAGATTCCTTGGGAAAAATTAGACGATCCTGGCTTTGGTTTATTCATGGGTTCTGCTTGGGTTGAGGTGCGAGTCTATCCTTGGCAAGAAGATAGTGTTGTCAATATTCGCTCTACTGTAGTGTCCGGTGCTAAGATGTCTCCTGATCTGCAAGCCTTTCTGTTACGACAAAATGCCGAGATGCGGTTTGGTGCATTTTCAGTAAATGATGCAGGTGACATCCTCTTTGAACATACGATTGTTGGTTCCACCTGTGACCCCAATGAACTAGAAGCATCGGTTTCTGCTGTTTTAGCAGCTTCGGACGATTACGACGATCAGATTGTTGAGCGCTGGGGTGGGAAGCGTGCCTTAGACCGTCCGCTCTAACAGCCTAAACGGTCGTGCTTGAGTGATGATGGGGATAGTAAGCATAGTGACAGGGCTGATAGGTTGACATAGCCCGATAGTCTTGGTGCCATGAGGAATCAGTCCCGGTAACGGAGTCAGAGAAGGTACTCAAACGAATCGTCTCTACCTGATATCCTGGCATTCCTTGCGGACTGGGGGCAGGTTTCTCATTGATGAATGATGACTCAATTTTGAGCGTCACAGGGTTAGGCCTCGTCCCCCACAGCGTCGATCGGACTTTCCCTTGGCTTTCGAAAATTTCCAGTTCTAATTGCAACTCAATCTCTTGTTGATTGCTAACGATCAAATCTTTATAGCCATAAAAAACCGTAGCATCTCTACCCAATGGGAAGAATCGGCGATCACCATAGGGATCGATGCTGTGGTTGAAGCGTTCTAGGATTTCACATCCAGCGAGTAGAAACGTATTGAATAAGTTGGTTGAAAGCAAACATAGTCCACCCCCAATATCCTTGGTCACTGTGCCATTAAAGAATGCTGGACCTTCACGATAGCCATTCTTTAATGTTGGACGAGGAACACGATGCCAAAAACTAAAAATCTGATTGGTTTTCAGGATTAAACCATCAATATATTCTCCTGCCACGTGCAAATTTTTTAGACGATTTGCACCCATTGTTTTTGCGCCGGAACGTTGAGGTATTGACGTTACAAATTGGCTCCAAAGATGAGGGTATTGATGACGATGAAGTGTCTCCTGCTGATTGGCAAACCGGAAAACATCACCACGCAAAAAATGCTTCGTTTGTTTTAATCCAGAACGGATTTTTTGTTTTGTTGGTAACCATAGAGAAGAAGCCATATCGGGATCGATCTCCTTGACACTGTTATGTCCACACCCATTTAGAAACTAACTCATATTGTTCAAGGTGTGAATAAGCTCTATCCCTTTTCCACTAAGGATTATATTCTTTTATCGCAAACTATATTTTGACTAATGATTGGGGCGCAAAATCCCAATCATGCTTGTGTGAGCTGCAAGAATCACCTGATGGGTAAGCTTATATGTCTGTATGTGTTTGGTCGGCTACTGAAAGCTTATATCTGAAATGATTTTTTCATCGAAGGATCTACAATGCTAATGAGTAAAGTTGCCGACGAATACAGTTAGTTCTGCATAATCATCTTGGATCTCGGTGCTACCAACATCTTTATGTTTTGGTGAAATTGATATCAACATCTGATGTGAATGCTCGTGATGAGAATTTAGCCTCAATTTCTTTATGAGACTCCTGTTTTAATTTCGGAGATTGTTCAGTGGGAGAAGGAGTTTCGCTGCTTTATTCTGAATCGAACGTTGCCAACCTTCTCGGTTTACCTCCAAGAGAGAGTATTGCAGCGGGATAATCACCCCTGAAGAAGAGGCACTGCTTGAATTTGTCGGTGAGATTTTGGCGGATGAGACAATTGACCTGCCCTAGGCTGCTGTGGTTGATGTGGGCGCGATACGCAATTGTGGTTGGGCAGTGGTCGAACAAAAGGTGGAATCTATGGGTGTGAACCGACCCAAGTCTTGGAAGTTTTGAAATATGCAGCTATCTCTGCTTAAGGATTAAGCGTTTGCTGTTTCCAAGTATCGTCGGCTTCCAAGGTATAGCTACACCGTTGATGGGGCTGTCCCTTGAGTTCTAGGTGATCGACTTCTTGGGGGGGCAGTAATAGTAAGCAAAATTCTTCCAGGGGGGTAGTGGGAGCTATAGACTCCTGAGATACTTTTTCAGACTCGCTTTTGGGTTGTCCTGGATGGGGCCATGCAAATTGAGATCGCGCCCCTTCTGATAACGCTAACCAAGCCATCTCTCGTAAATGCAGAAGATCGGAGTTCTCCTCCGTGGTTGTCACCACCATCAATTTCCCAGAAATCCGAAACTGCTCACGGGTTTTCGGAAAATACCAACACAACGCTCCCCAAGGATTATCGGCAATTTCTCCTACCTTTTGGCTGCGTCGATCCGTCACAAACTTCAGCGTATTGCTGTCTTCTAAAAAACCGCGAAAGACTACCGTGCGATTGGCGGGGCGATTCGCCTGTACCGTCGCCAATTGGGCATAGCGGGCATAAACTAAAGACCGATTCCGATGTAAAGCTCGACTCAAAGCCGAACGCCAAGGGGCGAGTTCAGTCATTATGCTCCTTTGAATGCTTCGACTGATTCGCCAGCACCCACTTCACCGCTGCCACCATCACCTCTGGCTCATCTACCCAAACGAAATGACTGCTATTGCTGGCGGGAAGCTGTTTGCTAACAGAAGAGAGCTGCATCAAATCGAGATGGATTTTGTCTCGTAAACGGTTGGCACTCCGTAGCGGCGTCAATATCGTTAGCAGCGATGGCTTGAAAAACGACTGGGACTTGATGCTGGCGAGGGGTAAGGTGCCTAAGTTATCTGCTACCCGGAGCTGCCGTCCACTTTGATCTAAATTCCACAGCTCTCGGCTCATGGTGATCCAATGTTTGGGACGACAAAAGGATCGGGTGACGGGCTTTAGCTCTGCTGGAGGATAGTTTTTTAACTCTGGCTTCACTAGCTTAAAGACTTGGCAGAGGCGCAACAAACGAATAATGCCAAATGCTGCCCCCACAATTGACATCAAAAACCCCGAGATAAAGAAAAGCTTCAGGGCCTTGAGCTGAAACGGCATTTTCAGCATGGCTCGCTCGTGGAGGCCATCGGTGAGCACTAATCCCGACACTTTTTCGGGAAAGCGATGGGCATACAGCCGCATGTTGTAGCTGCCAAATGAATCGCCAACTAATAGATAGGGCGGTTCAACCTTGGCCTGGGTTAATAGCAGGTCTAATTCCTTAACCACTTGGTCGCTGGTTCTGGGATGAGGGCTATGATCGCTCCATCCATATCCCGCTCGATCATAGATATAGACTCGTCCTAAAGGGGCCAGCTTTTTTAATAATAGATAGCCTTCAATGCCCCCTAAGCTGTGGTCCAAA
>CALDHF010000373.1 GCA_937941595.1 uncultured Acaryochloris sp.
GTCGTGTGTGATTTTCTATCCAGTCTCAACTAAACCGGGTCAGTTTCGCGTTGATTTAGCGCCTACAAGTATAAACTGCATGGGCTAAGACTGGAGGTGGGTGAGGTTCGATGCAATTCTGCCATCGCTGCGAGTGGGGAAGCTGGTCTCCACCGTTTGGGACTAAGCAGGGAATGTCTTTGTTCCCAAATAGCAAAGCCGATGATGCGATTTGAACGCACGGCCGCTCGATTACGAATCGAGTGCTCTACCACTGAGCTACATCGGCATGGAATTGGAGAATCTAGTATATCAGGTTGATTCGCTGATACATGGGGTCGCTGTCGATTAGGCCCAAGCCGTTTGGGGACGAGCAAAAATCATCCGTCCAGCTGAGGTTTGCAGGGCACTGGTGACGACCACAGGGACTTCATCACCAATATGGCTACGGGCTTCTTCAACCACCACCATAGTGCCATCTTCTAAATATCCGACGCCTTGTTCCGGTTCTTTGCCAGCCTTGATGATCTTTAAATCTAAGCTATCGCCGGGCAGATAAACAGGCCGTAAAGACTTTGCTAAATCATTGACGTTGAGAACCTGGATATTTTGGACACTGGCGACTTTATTGAGGTTGTAGTCATTGGTGACCATGGAGGCATTAATGTCCTGGGCCAAGCGCACTAACTTCGCATCCACCGTAGCTACGTCGTCATAATTCGCAGGATGAATGGCAATCCGTTCAGGATATTCAGTCCGAAGCCGATTAAGAATATCTAGGCCTCGCCGTCCCCGCGCTCGTTTCTGATCATTGCCAGCATCCGCTAAGGTTTGGAGTTCCTGGAGGATGAATCGAGGTACCAATAATTGACCATCCAAAAATCCGGTCATCAGCAGCCCCTCAAGACGGCCATCAATGATGCAGCTCGTATCCAAAAGTTTGGTGGGGGAAGGCTGGAGGGTGCCCTCTGCTATCAGCATGGATTCGATGGAGTTGGGATTGATCAAACGCAAGATGGTTTGGCCATGAATATCGGCTAGGGTCAAGCCTAAAAAAGCAAAAATGAGGCTGCCTAACACCGCAGCCGTGGGTTTAATAAAAGCAAACTCTCTGGGTAAGGGAAATAGGAAGATGGGAGCTAGCATTAAATTGGCCACCAGCAGCCCTAAAACCAAACCAGCAGCACGACTGATCAGGACTGCTGTGGGCAGGGCCTTGATTCTTTTCTCGATGCGGCGACAGGAGACTTGGGCAGCAAAGCCAATGCCCAAGCTGAGTAGTCCACCAAATCCGGTGACGACCCAACGTAGACCTTCGATGTTGACCCCTTCCAATTCACTCGGTGTCAGTAAATCGGGTAACAAATCGACACCTCGAAAACCAATTGCTGCACCAACAGCAATGAAGGTCAAGATGATAAAGACGTCTAACATTGTCTCAGCTTACCGTTTAATAAAGGACAACTCTCTGGCTAGAGTGGGAAAGTCATTTCAAAGACTTTATAGACTTAGATATTTTTTCTAGAAGAAAATAGTCCTATTCATTATTATAGTGTCCCCAAATCAGGAGCTTACAGCCTTTTACCCATCGTCTAATTCATATTCAATTAAAATACACAAACTAGGATCAACTTTTGATGTCGAAGGACTAATTTTTTGCGTGGGCAATCTGGGCCGTGAGTATTGATCAACCATCCCTGCGAGCTCCGGTTGAGTCTCATTGGCCCACGTCAGCGTACCTACATATTCCGTTTTGTCGAAGACGGTGTTTTTACTGTGATTTTCCTATTTCCGTAATCGGGGATCGTAAACGAGGTGAAACCTCCATTGCGATGGCCCAATATGTAGATATTTTGTGTCAAGAAATCGCGGTAACGCCACCGGGTCCACATCCCTTGCAAACTATATTTTTTGGTGGGGGGACGCCTTCACTGTTGTCGGTGCCCCAACTCGCTCAGATTTTGCAGGTCCTAGAGCGAAAATTTGGGTTTGCCCCACAACCCGAAATCTCTATGGAAATGGACCCCGGCACGTTTTCTCTGGTGCAGATGCAGCAATTTAAGGCTTTGGGGATCAATCGGGTGAGTGTGGGGGTGCAATCGTTTGTGGACGAGCTATTGCAAGCTTGTGGACGATCCCATCGGGTGGCTGAAAGTTATGATGCGATCGCAATCCTGCATCAGGCCGGAATCACCAACTTTGGCCTAGATTTGATCTCCGGGTTACCCAACCAAACCTTAGACCAATGGCAAGCCAGTCTAGAGGCCGCCATTGCCCTAGAGCCTACCCATTTGTCCACCTATGACCTAGTGGTAGAGCCGACAACAGTCTTTGGTAAAAACTATCAGCCTGGTGAATCGCCTCTGCCCACCGATGACATTGCCGCTCAAATGTATCGGTTAGGGGGGGCTAGTCTGGGGGCTGCGGGCTATGAGCATTATGAAATTTCTAATTACGCGCACCCAGGTCTGACCTGTCGCCACAACCAAGTCTATTGGCAGAACGGTCCCTATTACGGGTTTGGTATGGGCGCCACAAGTTATGTCCATCGTCAACGATGGAGTCGACCCCGCACCCGTAAAGACTATGCCGCCTGGGTAGAGACCCTGGTGGCCAATCAAGGTCAAATCACCTGCGATATCAGTTCTAGACAGGATATTTTATTGGAAACCCTGATGATGGGACTGCGTTTGGCGTCAGGGGTCTCCCTGACAACCTTGTTCGAGATTGGGGGTGCTCAGACCGTCGATCAAATCTGCCATTGTTTAGCCCCGTTCCAAGAAGCAAAATGGATAGAGATAGATGGATCTAGCCAGGCTCAGGGCGCGATCCGACTGACCGATCCTGAAGGTTTTCTGTTCTCGAATACGGTGCTAGCAGCGCTTTGGCAAACTTTAGATCCCTAAAAAAAAGCCCAGAAATCGATGAGTAGCAAGTACTAACCGATATCTGGACCTCAGCTAAATCAACAGGGAAAGGTCTAAAGCGGGGTGGTTTAGGTCTTGAGATCCAACTCGGATTGAGTGGTTAACTCCAACTCAGTTGGATCAACCACAATCACACTGTCTTTAGGTGCAGATGGGTTGCTCGTATTCCCAGATCCCAGAACGGCTCCGGTTAATAAACTGCCTAAATTAAAGCCGCTGCCCAAAACTGAACCTAAAATAGCGCGGGCGGCTGTTGTGCCAATCGCCCCCCGGATATCCGTGGGTTTCACGGACTGACGACCCACGGCGACTTGTGGATTGGAGTTGGCTCTAAAGGGGTAGGTCTTGGTTCCTACTTTGAGTTGCTTGGCTACAAACTGAGTCCCAGGGGTGGTGTTAACTGTGACCGGGACCAAGCTACCTTCAATCAAGCTGCCTTTGGGGATTAGGACGGTCTTGGCGGCATTGGTGATATTCTCGGCCACTTCCAACGTTGTCTCTACGGTTTCACCAGGGGCAACAATCAGATTGACGCGGTTGGGACCGGGATATTTAACCGGAATGGCGGTGCCTGAAGCAATTAAACTCCCTGCATTGGTGGGTTGAGAGGGTGAGGTGGTGGTGGGTTGCCCCTCTAGCTTGACAATATAGTTATTGGCGCGGGCATTGCTGGCAATGGGCTCCAGATCACCTTGATCCACTAAAGCTTGATAGACGAAGGCCGCAATCTCAGCGCGGGTTGCTTGCTGATTGGGGTTGAGAAAATTGGCGTTGGGGTAATTAACGACTAAGCCTGCTTCTGTGGCGGCGGTCACCCCTGTGTTGGCATAATCTGGAATCTCAGCAGCATCTTTATAGGTGGCTAAGACGGTATCCGTCGCATCATCAGGTTCTAACTCTAGGCCACTAGCAAGGGATACGAGGGCTTGCACCTTGGGGATTTCTTGATTGGGCTTGAACAAATTACCGGGATATCCTGACATGAATCGAGTGCTGTA
This sequence comes from uncultured Acaryochloris sp., assembly GCA_937941595.1. GTDB lineage: Bacteria > Cyanobacteriota > Cyanobacteriia > Thermosynechococcales > Thermosynechococcaceae > Acaryochloris. The sequence goes on from CALDHF010000373.1 coordinate 3,905, forward strand.
GGCTTTGCCAATGGCTGGTTGCGCCCAGTGATTGCTGGGGACATCGGCAAACCCACGATATTGGCGGCTAGCATCCCGTTCAAAGGCTTGGCGGACAATGGCCGCAAATTGGGCGCGGGTAACGGGCTGATCGGGCTTAAAGGTGCCATCAGGAAAGCCTTTGATCACATTTTTTTCGGCTAGTTTCTCGATGAAGGGTCTAGCCCAGTAGCTAATGCTGACATCAGAAAAATTAGCTTGAGCCGTTGCGGGTTGGACAGACGTTAAGGGTGCGATCGCACCAACTGATACGCCAAAAACCACAACAGCGCTAGAAACTTTGGGAAATACACGAAGCATACTGAAGTAGCCTCCTCATAGGTTCAATAACAGGGGTCGGAATTAATTTTTCTTTAGTATCGAGCTGTTTGCCTATAAAAGGCTAAAGATCGGGATTTATTTTATTTTGTGATAAAAAATAAATCTAGGGGGCGACACCTGGCTTGGTAGATGAGTCCTGATTAGAGTCAAGGATCCATCGTGGCCAACTGGAGTTGATGTTGAAGGCAGTGGGCAATCCGTTTGGCTGCGCCCGGAGGTCCCATGCGGCAACGGCCATTATCGATCCATTGCTGGGGATGGTAGCCCTGGCCCTGAAGGTGTTCAAGACTGGCCGGGAGTTGATGAGGATCCCTTAAATAGATGGAACGGCCCAGATGTCGCGCTTGTAGGGCTGCAAACTGGGGGGTAAACTGCGGACCTTCCCCAGGAATCGTAATCACAGGTTTGCCCAAGCCGACGGCTTGTTCCGTAGCCGTTCCGGCCATGGCAATAACGATGTCTGCGAGATGCAAATACTCTCTAAATCTATGGAAACTTAATAGGAGGTGGCTCTGACCTTGGTCGTACATTGTCTCTGACAGATCTAAGTCGGGGCCAGCGGACCATCCTC
>CALDHF010000374.1 GCA_937941595.1 uncultured Acaryochloris sp.
CATGGGGTCATATCTCTTGAAAGTATTGACTATGAGTTCCATAGAAATTTACAGTCGATACTTTTTGAGTGTAATGAAATAAAGCTTGATACCAATCCAGCACAATAAGATCACCCCTAAGACTTCTATGAATTCGAACCACCAAATACCCAAGCTGCCAACATATACCTTAGAAAGAGTTAAAGCTAATGTAGAGATGCCAATGGCATAGATAATTACTTCTTTAAATGAATAGATTTTGCCTGCTATTTTTAGGAGTTCAAATAAGAATACTGCGGGTGCAAAGGTAAAGGCAATAAATAACCACTTATATAAATGAAAGTCAAGTATCTCCAGCCGCCATTCTTGATAAATTCGAGACAGAGGTTGAAAAAAATATAAGCCCGCTAATAGGGATACTTGCTTCTGCTGGCTCATAGTATTCTTAAAAACATGAAAAGAAAAGCCATCATAGACAATAATGATTGTTTGATCTACCAAATTTTGATTGTAGTCATTTAAGATAAATTCAGGCGTCATACCTAGCACTCCAGACAGGGGAGTGCGGATACGACAAGTGAGGTGATTCTGCTGCATGCCTAAAACAAAATTCGCGTGGTCTAAGTCTTTAGCAATCGATAAAACTACGCCGAAATAGTCATTAATTTGAGGATTAATTTTTAAGGCAATCGTAAAAGTTGACTTAGACGCTATATTTTTTAATAAGTCATTTTTTGTGTTGTCAGTTAAATACCAATCGTCATTACCTTTATCTTTATTGATTTTCTTTATGTTTGGAGTTTGATCGCATAAAGTGAGCTTAGGAAATAAATGACTGTTTTTCTTGTAAACTTCATTATCTGGCAGACAATGGAATACTAAGGATTTATAACTATTAGAATCAAGTTCCGAATCAAGTAATTTCTTAATGCTATCTGTTCCTAATGCAGAATCAAACATAAAAACGTTTGATACTTCACCTCGCCAAGGATATTGTCCTGTTGCATCATTGCCAATGGTCAAAGGATAAGTTGTTTGCCAGTTACTGGTCTTGAGCTGACTGGCAAATAAATACAACCCCATATAAATAGAAATGAAATAGGCTAAATATGCGGCGATGCAGATTTTTTTCTTGAGTTTAATAGAAGAAATATTTTTGTGATCTAATGATAGCTGCAAGGCATAAAATCCTCCCAAGCAACCACCAATACCATTAAAAACAATATCTGACAATGTAGGATAACGCCCTCGAATAAAGAGCTGTAAAATTTCAACCAGAAGTGATGCAGAAAAACTAATTAAACTAACACTAATCAAGCTAAGTAAAGCATTCTGTTTTGAATGCTTGAGTATTAGCGCATAGCTGCTGAACCCTAAGGGCAGAAAGAGGACTATATTTGCCAATATATCTAGTGGGTTAGTAGCATTTTTGATGGCTATGCCAATGGATTCTGTACCATTAAATAAGTTGAAGTCAAAAGCAAATGGGAACAGTGTACAAATGACAATTAAAGCTAGTGAGCCTAGCCATAAAGTCAGTCTTATTACTAACTTTATTGGTGGATGCTTCATTTTTAATCTTGTCGAAAGAGAGAGCAGGTGACTTTAAATCGAAGCGTTTTGAGGGTTTTATACCTAGAGATTCATTAACCGGCCCCTGCCATCTCAATCAGTTCTTGTCGGTGATTGATTTGATGCAGTCCATACAGATACTTGACCATCCCAATCAGCGTCAACTTGGCAATTGATCTGTTTCATCAGTCCTGACTGCACATTCTTTCCTAGATATTAGGGTATCAATATTGCCGATGACTCGTGAGGGATAGTTGAGCAAACTCGGAACCCAAACAAATTCTTTTCGAGATTGTTAGCCAAATCCATGGGTGGCTAGAAATTCTGGCGTGATGTCAGGTAGCGAGGATGGGGAACTTATTGGCTGACCGGGTAGGCGCAGGAGTTTGGCGACATACTTGCCCAAAACATCGGTTTCAATATTGACCCGATCGCCTGGACTTAGGGCTTGCAAATTTGTATTGGCAAAGCTATGGGGAATGACCGCTACTTTGAAGTGACTGCCGATGTCGTTGCAGTCGGCAATGGTAAGGCTAATACCGTTGATGGCAATGCTGCCTTTGTGGACGATGTAGCGTGCGATCGCATCCGGTACTGCAAAGCTCAACTCCCATGAGGAGGCCGTTTGGTGGATATCCGTAACGATACCCACATCATCAACATGGCCCGTCACAAAATGTCCTCCCAATGGATCGCCAACGCTTAGGGCGGGTTCTAGATTCACCCCTTCATGATTTTGGAGGCGATGTTCTAGGGTTGTGCGTTGCAAGGTTTCAGGAGAGACCGTCACCACAAATCCTTGGGCCGTTAACGTTTCGACTGTTAGGCAGACCCCATCTACGGCGACACTATCGCCGATGGCTAAGGTGTGCTGAAAGGAGGAGGCTGCACAGGCCACCAATAGTTGCTGTTGCCCTCTAGGATGCAGATGGCCAAGTCCTTGAATAAGTCCTGTAAACATGTTTTTACAATATTGGTCCTTAACATCAGTATTTCTTACATTGTCAAACTCTAATCCCCATGACTAGGATTAAAGTGGTGAACTCTACTTTCAGTCCAGATCCCTCTATTTCATTACATTGCCAATCTGCATGATGTTGCTGTTTGCAGCTCGTTTCATTAAAGAAATTGTAGAGAAGTCTCAATGGTATCTGTTTTCATAAGAAGGTATTATCCTTCGTGGCCATCCTTTCTTTGGGGCTACGTACATGATTGAAATGCATGTTGCTGGTATTGCGCTGGATGCTGCAACCCGTCTCCCTATCGTGCTGCTGAAAGATGCCACAGAACGGCGGGCGTTACCCATATGGATTGGTCAACATGAGGCTAGGGCGATTTTGACTGCCATTGAAAGCCAAAACTCCCCTCGTCCCATGACTCATGATCTGATGGCTAACTGTATGGATCAATGGGAGATTGAGTTGGAACGGGTGGTGATCCATTCTCTGCAAGACAATACGTTCTATGCCGTCCTGACCCTGCAACAAGGGGATGACAAAAAAGAGGTGGATGCCCGTCCTAGTGATGCGATCGCATTAGCGTTACGCATGGACTGTCCTATATGGGTATTAGAAGAAGTGGTTGCAGATGCTTCTATTCCCGTCGATCAAGAAGCAGATCTGCAAGAACAAGAAGAATTTCGAGAATTTATCGATAATATTCGTCCTGAAGACTTTATTCAGAGTCAAGGCGACAGCAAGCCATCGGCTGAGTCTAGCTAGTCCTTAGGGCTCAATATGAAATATCGCCGCTTTGGCAAAACCAACCTCAATCTGTCTGTATTTTCCCTAGGGACGATGCGGTATTTGCAGTCAGCCCAGAATGCTCAGGCGACAGTGCTGCGGGCGTTAGAATTGGGCGTCAATCATATTGAAACAGCCCAGGGCTATGGCAAAAGCGAACATTATCTAGGACAGATGATTCAGGCGTTAGGACTGGCTGAACAGGGGCGATGCTGGCTGCCCGAACGTCCCAAAACCACCGCAGCCCATCGTCTCTATCTCACCACCAAGATTACGCCCAAGCCGAATGCCCAGCAGATGGCCGCAGCCATCGATCAATCTCTGGACTGTCTGGGCCTGGAGACATTAGATTGTCTGGCTATTCATGGACTGAATACCCCCGAGCATCTAGCTTGGGTCCAAGATCCTCAAGGATGTATGCAAGCCGTCCAGACTGCCAAAGCAGCGGGTCGCATCCGTCATATTGGGTTTTCTACCCATGGGTCCCTAGAGCTGATCTTGGCGGCCATTCAAACCGATTTATTTGAGTTTGTAAATCTACACTACACCTTCTTTTTTCAACGCAATGCTGCGGCAATTGACCTGGCCCACCAAAAGGACATGGGCATTTTCATCATTTCGCCTGCGGATAAAGGTGGGTTATTGTACACCCCATCCGAACAGCTACAAGCCCTCTGTCAGCCCCTGGATCCACTCCATTTCAACGCTAGGTTTTTGTTAAGCCAACCCGCAATCACCACCCTAAGCGTGGGAGCCGCCAACCCTCAAGAATTGGATTGGCCCCTAGAAGTAGCAGATCAGGCCCACCCTTTAACGGAGCCAGAACAGCAAATCTTAGACCGTTTGCAGACTCAGGCCCATACCCTCACCGATGGCTGCCAGCAATGCTATGCCTGCTTACCCTGTCCAGAGGTGATCAATATTCCAGAAGTGCTGCGGTTAAGGAATTTAACCCTGGCCTATGACATGGAAAAATTTGGTCGCTATCGGTATCGCATGTTTGAAAATGCAGGCCATTGGTTCCCAGGCAGACAAGGCAGTCGCTGCACAGACTGTGGGGATTGCCTACCCCGCTGTCCCGAGAATCTGGATATCCCTACATTACTCAGAGAGACCCATAACCGTCTCCAGGATCATCCCCGACCTCGACTGTGGGAATCCATTTAGAGTGGGCAATGGAGGGTAACCTTTTCGAGGCGTCATGCATGGGTTGAGGTCAAGACATACCTTGGTCAAACGCCATCAATGATGGAGACTGTAGGGGTTAGATGTCCGTACTGCGCGACTGTCCATCTGTCTAGATCAATCGGCGATCAAGAATTCGCCAATAAAGTTAACAATCGTTTATACTACCGTCAAGGAAGCAGAACGCTTGTTGAACCATTCATGAAGTTCTGATTTCTGAATGAAGTGTTGATTTAATAACCTTTATGTTCGGGCTTCTCTCCACCGAGAACCTGGGCACACTAAGGAAAGAAATGACACAATGAAGTCAAGCAGATTCTGAGGGTGCTTTATGGCATTTGACCCCGAAAACGCCAATTTTATTATGAGTGATTCAGAGGAAGCTCAGGCTAACCTCTTGATCAAATACTTACAAAATCAACCGCCAGAGGTCCTGGCAAGGGTTGCGAAGTCCGTCAGCCCTGAAATTAAACAAATCGTTTCTCAGAATGTCCAAGGACTAGTTGGCGTTCTGCCCAGCGAAGCCTTTAGTGTCCAAGTCGTCACCGATCGCGATAATCTGGCAGGCTTACTCGCTTCTGCCATGATGACAGGCTATTTTCTCCGCAAAATGGAGCAGCGGATGGAACTAGACACCAGCTTGCTAGGCAGCGGGTTGTCCTTTGACCAAGAGTCCGAAGAGCTTTGAACGCTGAGTTTTAAAGATTGTCTGGCCTGGCGATAGCGCTGGTGGGCCACATCTAAGTTTGACTTGCCGCTGGAACTTGATGAGTTTCGGCGGCAATTTTGCATTCTACCCAGTCCCCAGCCGTGACTCAAAGCTGGTTGCGGCTTGAAGTTTGCCTAGCCACAGTCTTAGAGAGGGGCCACACCTTCACTGTTGTGTCACTCCCAGAACTAAAGAACGTTTGACCATCTGGATGAAACTGGATGGATTGAACGGATTTGGTATGGCCAACGAAATTTCCTAAAGGTTTACCTGACAAGGGGTGCCAAAGTTTGATGGTGCGGTCGTAACTGCCGCTGGCTAGGCTAGAGCCATCAGGACTAAACGCGACAGATAGAACCGGGTCATGATGTCCTGCTAGGGTATGCAGGAGATGTCCCGCCTTCAGGGTCCAGATTTTCACACTTTGATCTTGACTGCCACTGGCTAGCAACGTGCCATCGGGGCTAAAGGCCACGGATTGCACCGCTCCTTTATGTCCCTCTAAGGCAAAGGTAGGGGCGAGCTGTTGTCGTTGCCAAAACCGTATGACGCCATCTCGGCTCCCACCTGCTAAAGTCTGGCTATCAGGACTGAAGGCCAGGGATAGAATATCAGCTTGGGTTCGCTGCTGGCGTAATTGCTGCCCGGTCTCTAAATCCCAGAGTTTGATGGTTTGGTCGAGGGCAGCCGCTGCAAGGTATTGACCTTTAGAGCTGATGGCGATCGCAGTGACGTCATCTTGAAACTTATCCAGGGTTTGCAGGGACTGTCCTGTCTGTAAATCCCATAGAGTGACGCGATTATCCCAACTACCACTGACTAAGGTCTTGCCATCTCCACTAATGGCCAAGGAGGAGACGGCATCTTCATGGGCATCCAGAGTCTTGCGGACAGTGCCTGTCTGCACATCCCAAAGTTTGATTTTGCCGTCATAACTACCGCTAGCTAAGGTTTTACCGTCGGGACTAACTGCGATTGCAAACACCCAAATCTTATGGCTTTTCAGGGTGTTAATAGCTGTATTCGTGGTCGAAGGATGCTGCGATGGCGCTGGAGGATAGGCAAAAGATGCCTGTAGCTGTTGATGGGCTTTGAGGGCATATAGAGTGGCCGCTGTGGATAATACCAGGAACATGACCCAGTTCCGTTTCTGAGGTGCTTTAGTCATTGTCTTTATCCCTATTTAAGAAAGCGTAACGATGCCAATATCAATGCCGGAGAGAAAAAAATTAATGCTGTCAAGGCTTCTTTGTTACAGATTTTGTTGCCTCTGATTGCTCACAAGCTTGTGAGGATCGAAGACGAACAAACTGCCGTTCACGGGTCACTCGAACCAGAAACAATAATGTAATTACTACTGTTATTAGTAAAGAAGGAGGTGTCAGCCAGGTCCAATGGCCCCACATTTTGTCAATGATGTGCCATGCCAATAGAAACATGGCGAGATAGGTGAGTTGATGCAATTTTTTCCAGTTCTTTTTTAGCTTTTTAACGCTCCAATCATTGGAGGTGATAGCCAGGATTACAAATATAATGAATGTCAAAATACCTTGAACATAAATCCAATAGGTTTGGGGATCTAAAAAATCTAGATTTCTCTTAATGACGAGGAGATAGCCATGAATGATGGCAAATAAAAAAGCCAGAATGCCAACTAGTCTCCGCTGTAATAATAACTTTTTAGGAATACCCGTTTCTTTCGTTGCTGGGAAGACAATTCTCAACATCGTCGGCAATAAAGTAATGACATATAATAAGACAGCTAAAAAGCCTGCCACATTGGCATGGGGAGGATAATCAAGCGTAAACATAGGCGTAACTCAAGTAACACAAACAGTAGCACTAAGAAAATAGCTTAATACTCCGTCAATATTGGTTGTTGCTAGCGTCAACCTTGACTCAACTAGTATGAGGCAATAGATGAATAACCCTGAAAATTATTGTTAAACAGAAATTATATTCTTAGAATAATTAAGATACTATTTCTAGGTGAACGAATAATCAAACATAAAACACATAGATTGAAACATGAATTCAACCAAGACATCAAGAAGCTGCTCCTATCTGGCGAGTAGTTAAAATTCACACTATACAAGCAAATTCTATCGTCTATCCCTCTTATATATATATCGGATAGACTCCAATAAAATATGCAAACATCAATACATAAAATCCAAAAACCATATTAACTTAGTATAGATTCAGACACATATCCTGTAATCACCTAGCATATAAATATCAGCTATAACCTGAGGACATATATTGAATGACTGTCTGAAACTTTTGTTTCTTTGATTGTCAAGCCAGATTAGTCTTGCTAAAGCTGGATGCTGCCTCTACAAAAAACTCTGGCCAAAACTAGTTTGCAACAATACCCCCATTTGTTCAATGACTTGCAGCGATGGTTCAACCTTGGCATCCATTGCCGATCTATACAGAGGGTGTTGACGATTGAAAATAGCCTCGGGGTGTGATCATCCAATCGCCATAAAAACGGGTGGTGGCATTGCCTATCAACACTGTACTGAGCATGTCTACTGGGAGATTGTGTAGCTCTGCCAGGGTTCCTAGATGAACGGTTTGGTCTGGACGATAGACGGACCGCACAATGGCAACAGGGGTTTGGGGATCTCGATGTTGCAAACAAATCTGCTGAGCCTTGATTAGGTGTTCGATACGTTTTTGCGATCGCGGGTTATACAACGCCACCACAAAATCAGCAGCAGCAGCAGCCTCTAGTCGCTTTTCAATCACTGGCCAGGGCGTCAGTAAATCACTGAGGCTAATGGCACAAAAGTCATGCATCAAGGGCGTTCCCACCTGGGAGGCTGCCGCTTGCAATGCTGAAATACCAGGGAAAATTTGGACTTCAGGCGTGTGTCCATCCCATTCCGCTTTTTGTAAGGCTTCCATCACCAGACCTGCCATGCCGTAAATGCCCGCGTCACCAGAAGAAATCACCGCCACAGTCAGGCCCCATTGGGCTAGATCGATGGCCCGCTGTGCCCGCTGGCGTTCTTGGGTAATCGGTGAGGGTTCAATGATTTGGCCGGGACGAAATAGAGAACGCACCAAATCCACGTAAAGGTTGTACCCAATCACCACATCGGCTTGGCAAATTGCAGTTTGGGAGGCAGGGGTCATTTGATCCAGGGCACCAGGCCCCGTTCCCACGAGGAAAAGCTGACCTGTGCGCCCGGTATATTCCTGCTCGGCTTGGGCAATG